>CANPWJ010000200.1 GCA_947584035.1 uncultured Acetatifactor sp.
GCATGAATTTGTTCAGTTGTTAAAAATCATAAAGTAACTTAATGATGGGCATATGGGAGACAGATGTGGCAATCCATGTGCCTTTTTATTTTGGGAAGTACCGTCTTGTGAAATATACAGGGCGGTATTTTTTGTAGAAAAAGACACGGCATAGTCGTTATGACTACAAAACATTGACAAAATAATTGCAATGTGATACTGTTTTAACAAATAAACTGCAAAGGGGTAATGCTTGGCCAGCGCGATGATGATGACCACGCCGCCCCCCATGAAAGGAAACGGATTATGACCATAAAAAAGGCGATATCTCCTATTGCAATCCTGCCCCTGCTGATCTGCCTGATCCTTTCCGGGTGCGGCAGGGAGACCTTGCCTGACACTTACCTGGAAGGAAGCGATTTCCAGTATATGTATAAGTATCAGTTTACGTCCAATATACAGAAGGGACCGGCCGGATATTATCTTTTGCATGACAACTATCTTTATTTTCTGGACGAGGAGGCGGAAACCATCGTGCCTCTCTGCAACAAAGCAGATTGTCTACATGACCGCGAGACAGATCCGGAGCGGTATGCGGACTGTAACGCCTATGTGAAAGGAACAGCAAACGATGTGGGGATCGCCTATTGCAACGGATATCTGTATTGGATAGAACGCAGTTTTTTTTCAGGCGAGGAATCCATACTGTACCGTCTGTCGGAGGATGGTGCAAAGCGGGAGGTGATCTGTCGTTGGCCCGCGGACAATACGCTGCTCGAGGGCTGGATCGTGCATCGGGACGTGCTCTACTATGTGGAGCACAAATTTGAGCAGGATGGAGATGAGATGCGAGTCTGGTACGCTCTGAAGTCGCTGCCCCTGACTGGCCCCTGGCATCGGCCCAGGACTATATTTGAGCCGGAGGACGACCTGGATGTAGCGTCGCTGGCACACCCGGAGGCATACGGAAATTATCTGTATTTCCAGCTGCATGCGTATAAAAAGACGGAGGAGGAGATCACAGACGATAATTACCTGGAGTATGTCTATATGAAAACATTTGTCTATGACATGCGAAACGGTCAGGTGAAGGAGATCACGCCTCCAAACGGCGGGCAGCACCGATATGTACAGGGAACCAAATTCTGGCAGGGGAAAATCATTTTCAATACTTATAACGCGGACAAGGAATTAACGGAGCCGGAGGACTGGTACATAGCGGAACTGGATGGCTCCAATGCGCAGGTATTTATGAAAGACATCCCACAGGGAGAGTGGCTATTCAGCGACGGCAGATACCTGTATCGTTCAAACAAATCTCTGGTAGAGCGGGGCATTGTCCAGCAGGAAAATCCTTATCTGGTATACGATGAGGATCTGGAGGCGATAGACAGCTTTCGTTTTCCGTTTCAAATTTATCTTGACCCGCCGATTGGCGCTGCCGACCGAATGTATATACAGTACAGAGGCGAGGAGGACGACGGGACGTGGGGCGTGCGCTATTGGGACAAAAGCGTCATCGGCCGCTGCGGCGGCAGCACAGTCGAGATGAAGGAGATTCCGTACAGGGATAGCTGAGGCGGTAGGAAATGACAAAATTATTGCGATTTGAATGGAAAAAATTGAGGGCAGAGAAGCTGTTTCTGTGTCTGTTTGGACTGCTGCTTCTTGCGAACCTCCTGACCCTGTACCTCTATGAAAGACACGGATCGGTATATTTTTACGTATGGGAACAGCGGGAAAGCTATCGGATGTACCTGCGGGGAGATTCGGAAGCCGACATCGACGGCTATTACCAGCGGGAAGCGGATACGCAGGACAGCTATATCGCCTCTTATCCGGCCTTTGTAGAGGATATGGAGGAGCGTGTCCAACAGATGGGCCGGGTTTCGCTTTATACGGATCAGGAGAATTATATTTATCGCAACCTGCAAAAGACCTGTGCGGATTTTGAGAAATTTTCAGGGATACCGCTGAAAAAGGACAACTGTTTCGGAGTGCGGAAACTGGCCGATTCCAATAGCGGGATCCTGTTCCTGTTGATCTTTCTTGGGATAACGGTGTATTATGTAGTCTTTTATGAGCGGGACAAAAATCTGCTCCTGCTTTTAAAAGGCAGCCGGATGGGCCATATGCCGTTGGCGGCCGCGAAATGGTTGATCCTGCTGGGAATGGCCGTCCTTTATACGCTGCTCCAGGAGACGGGCACGGTCTTACTGATTGGTTTTTTCTATGGGTATGGGGATATGGGCCGGACGCTTCAGTCGGTTGACCTGTTCCGCAACTGTGCCTATGAACTGACAGTGGGAGAAGCGATCCTGGCGGTTCTGTGGATCCGCATAGGAATTGCGGTTGTGGCGGCTAGTCTGCTCTTTTTTATCAGTATGCTTGTCAGAAATGAGGTCGCAGCGGTCGGAAGCTCGGCGGCCGTACTGGGCGCGGAATATTTGTTCAGTCGTGTATTTTCCATCAGCGGGGGATTGGGCGGGTTAAAATGCGTCAACCTCTTTTATTGCTGGAATATGCGCAAGGTTTTGGGCGAATATTACAATCTGAACCTGATGGGATATCCTGCGGGGAAGGATATCTGTGCCGTGACAGCGGCAGTACTGGCGGCGGGAATATTCGCGGCCGCAGGGATATGGATGTTTCATAGAACCTGTCAGATCCGCACCGAAAGCCGGGTGGAGCAGTTTATCCGCTGGCTGCGTCAAAAGCATGTGCTGGGAAGAAGGAGCCAGAGCCTGTTGTACTATGAATTTCACAAGATGCTGGTTCAGGAGAAAAAGGGAATCGTTCTGGCGCTGCTGCTCATGTGGGGAATCTATGAGGCTGTGGGAGTGTTTCAGGTGAAATTCTATGCCAACGCATCGGAGGCTGCCTATCATTATTATCTCCAGCAGCTGCACGGGCCTGTCACAGAGCAGACCTTTGATTTTATAGACCAGGAGGCTGCCTATCTCGACTCGAAAAGGCAGAAACTGAGAAGTCTGGCGGACTCACAGGCTGCGGCGGCATCTCTGCAGCAGATCCAGATACAGGCAGAGCTGGAAAAGCTGGAGGGCGGTTTTGAGATGGTGCGGGAACAAATGGAATATCTGAAAGAAAAAGAGGGAGATATCCGGGATAAGTACTTCGTGGATGAACTTGCCTATCGGTCTCTGTGGGAAGATACGAATACGGATATAGGGTTGTGGCTGGCTGGATCGGCTGCGGTCATCTATTTTGTCAGCGGCATCTACGCGGTCGATCAGAAAAAGAACATGCTCTTCCTCCTCCGGTCCACAAGCCGGGGGCGGCGGGAATTGAGGAGGAGCAAGGATATCTGTGCGCTGCTCTGTACGGCGGCCCTGTTTTTGATTACGGAGCTGCCGCTTTTTTTGCGGTATTATGAAATCGATCACTTTGTGACGGTTATGCAAAGGCTGTGTGATTTTACCAACGCCGCCTTTATCAGCCGGATCCGGCTGGTATGGCTGCTCTGCGCTGTTTGGCTCTGTAAGCTGGTCAGCTTTCTGGCGGTGGGCGTGGCGGGCCTGAAGCTTTCGAAGCTGTTGAAAAACGAGATATTGGCGGCGCTCGCCGGGATCGCTCTGGCCGCGTCAGCGGCGATACTCTGCTATCGCTTTCGCTGGGATTGGAATCAGTTTTGGATCAGACGTCTGTTCTGACGAGCAGAGGAGGGAATGGTGGTATGGTTCTGGAATTAAGGGACATACAAAAAAGCTATGACAAGGGGAAAACCTATGCCGTCCGGGAAATGAGCATACGGCTTGCTCCGGGTGTCTACGGCCTTCTGGGGCCAAACGGAGCGGGTAAAAGTACTCTGATGAATATGATTACGGACAACCTAAAGCCGGATGCGGGATCCGTGCTGCTGGACGGGCAGCCAATCGGCAGACTGGGAAAGGAGTACCGAGGGCTCCTTGGCTATATGCCCCAGCAGCAGGGGATCTATGAAGAATTTTCCGGGGAGATGTTTCTGTGGTATATGGCGGCTTTAAAGGGTCTGGAAAAGAAAGAGGCCCAAAGGGAGATCGAGAAGGTGCTTGCGATTGTGAACCTTCAGAGAGACCGCTATAAAAAGCTGAAAACCTTCTCCGGCGGCATGAAGCAGAGGATCTTGCTGGCACAAGCGCTTTTGGGAGACCCCAGGATTCTGATCCTGGATGAACCAACGGCGGGTCTGGATCCCAAGGAGCGTATCCATATCCGTAATTATATCTCCGGGCTTGCAAGGGATCGGATCATCCTTTTTGCCACCCATGTGGTCAGCGATATCGAGAGCATCTCCGATCAGGTGTTGCTGATCCGAAGGGGCGAGCTTCTCCGGATGGATACCCCTCAGAAATTGACCGAAAGTATCCGGGGAAAGGTCGCGGAGGTTGACTGCACAGAGCAGGAGGCGGAGGAACTGTGCACGCGCTTTAAAGTAGGCGCTATCCGCCAGCGGAGCGGCGGCATGACCTTGCGTATTGTAGGGGCGGATCTCCCGGAAGCGTTCCGGCGGGTACAGGATCCGGATATCAATTTGGAGGATGTGTACCTGTATTACCTGATGGCAATGTAACAACGAGATACCAGCAGGAAGCGGCATAAACAGCGGCAAACTGCTTTGTATATAAAATTGAATC
>CANPWJ010000201.1 GCA_947584035.1 uncultured Acetatifactor sp.
TGGCGCTGGATGGTTCTGGGAGACGGGGAGGAGCGGGCGCTTTTAGAGCGGGTCATCCGGGAAAATCATCTGGAGGCGAAGCTGATCCTGACCGGCAGGGTCAAGGATGTGGACCGCTATCTGCAGAAAGCCCGGATCTTTGTGATGACCTCCCGCACGGAAGGGCTGCCCATGTGCCTTCTGGAGGCAAAGACCTTCCGGGTGCCCTGTGTCAGCTTTGATATCGCCACGGGGCCCAACGAGATCATCCAGGACGGTGTAAACGGCTTCCTGATCCCGGCCTACGACTGTGAGGAAATGTCCCAAAAGCTGGGAAGGCTGATGGACGACGAAGCGCTGTGCAAACGGTTTTCCGAACATACACAGGATGATCTGGCGAAATTCCGAATGGACAGCATCCTGGAGAAATGGAACGAAATCCTCGCGGGAACAGAGAGCGGTCAATCCCGGAAGCCTTTCTTCCAGTGCTCGAAATCATAGTGGGAAAGGATCTCCTCGCTGTAGGGCTGGAAGGGGCGTTCCCAGAAGGCCCGGATCTCCTTTGGGGAGACCTGGGAGAGCTCTTTTGGCAGGACATAGATATTGCTTTCGTTGTAAAAGTCATAGTGGACGATATCCGTGTTGTTGGTGATCAGCTTCTTGGAAAAGTAGATGGATTCCAGCACCCGCATGGTGAGCGCCGTCTGCCCCGCCTGGTTGACGTCCAGCAGCACTCCGCAGCGTTCGATCTCGGCACAGTATTCCGAATAGGGCAGAGCGGTCTTTGTGAGCACATCGGACAGAGAGGCCCGGTAGGATGCGCTGCGGGAGCGGGAGATGACCCGGATATCGCAGCGCAGACCGCTTTGCTCCAACAGGCCCTTTAACGACTGGATGTAGGCGGCCCGGCCCTTGTCCGCTCCCAGAAAAAAGAGACGATCCCGGTACGCAGGGTCGTAGGGACGGTAGTAGTCCCGCGTGTAGAAGATGTGGTTGTACCGGAAGCCATAGGTCTCGCAGCAGCCCCTGTCTGTGGAGTAGATAGCGGATTTGTCCGTGAAGAGCTTATGATTTTTCTGTTTCTCCGTGATGATGTTCCAGAAAAACAGATAGACCCGGCAGGAGGGATTCACCCGGTGGATGTAAGTTTCCATACCGCGCTGGTAGCCGTAGTCAAAGATGATCACCTGCCTGGCTGTCTTTAGATGCTTTTTCCAGCCGCCCCAGAACAGGGAGCAGCAGGGAAGCCTTAAGAGATAGAGCGCCTTGTAGATCAGGTAGCGGAAGCTTCTCTCCGGGATCCCGAAGGGAGAGAAGATGATCTCCCGGAAATGAGGGAAAAAATACAGCTCCGGTTTTTGAAAGATCATAATAGTGTCCTGTGACATGAATCGTTCCTCCGTGGAATGAAGGGGATGCGAAGTACCCTTTATCTTTATATTAGTAAAAGCGGAAAAAAAAAGCAATAGGAAAGAAAGTGATGCGCGAATGGAAAAGGTGACCGTTTCAGTGATCGTTCCGGTGTACAAGACGGAAGCATATTTGAAGGAATGTATGGACAGTGTGCTGGAGCAGGACTTTCCGGATCTGGAGATCATCCTGGTAGACGACGGCTCTCCGGACAACTGCCCCGCTCTGTGCGACCGTTACGCGGAGCAGTATGAGAAGGTGCGCGTAGTCCATAAGGCCAACAGCGGGCTGGGCTTGTCCCGAAACGCCGGGATGGAGGCCGCCACCGGGACCTATCTTTTCTTCCTGGATTCGGACGACTGCCTGGACGGGCCGGGGGCGATCCGCGTGCTGGTGGAGCGGGCGGAGGAGCAGCAGGCGGACATCGTTGTGGGGAGCTTCCGCCGCTTCAGCGGGGAGCGGGTCAGCGAGGTCAATGTACATCACCTGCGCGGCGGCGATTACACGCGCACCGTTGATTTCCGGTTTAAGGGGTTCTATATGTATGGGCACCTCTCCTATAACTGGGGAAAGCTGTACCGCAGAAGCTTTCTGGAGGAGCGGGATCTGAAATGCCGTGCGTATCCGTATACCCAGGACAAGGCGCACAATATGGCGTGCTGCGTGTACCGGCCGGTATACGCCTTTGTGGAGGAGAGCGTGTACCGCTACCGGGTCAACGAGGGATCGGTGACCTTCCGCTACAAAAAGGATTACATGGAGGTGTGGCTCTCCATCGCCTCGGATTTTCAGGAATTCTTGAGGGAAAGACAAATTTCAGAGGATTACGGGGATCTAATCGATTTTCATTTCTTTTTTGGGAGCTTCTTTCTGGTAAAGCAGGAGCAGCAGTTTCGGAAGCACGGCGTTCTGGAGAGCGCCAGGGTCCTGCGGCGGTACGGGAGATATCCGCTGGTCCGAAGGGCCATGGGGGAGCTGGCCCGGGGAAAATACATCCGGGAAGTCGAAGCGTTCTCCTGGAGGGTGTTGATCCGGCTGGCGTCCCTTGGCTTCCGCCTCCATCTCTACTGGCTGTTTGCCGTGGGGATCGCCATGCTCCGTTCGCTCCGGGTGGATGAGGGGATCACCAGATCCAGGTATCGAAAACAGGGAGGTAAGCCATGAACGAAACGATCAGCATCATTATTCCGGTCTATAAGGTGGAAGCGTATCTGCCGAAATGTATCGAGAGTATTCTCCGCCAGACGTACCGGGATCTGGAGATCATCCTGGTGGACGACGGTTCCCCGGACCGCTGCGGGGAGATCTGCGACCAATACGCCGGGAAGGATGAACGCATCCGCGTGATCCACAAGGAAAACGGCGGGGTGGCCCGGGCGCGGAACGATGGGATCGAGTGCGCCACCGGAGCGTATATCAGCTTTATCGACAGCGACGACTGGATCGCGGAGAACGCTTACGAGATCCTCTATCAGGGATTAAAGCAGTACGGCGCGGACTGCGCGGTGGGGCGGTGCGTCACGGTCTATGACAGGGACGGCGTCCTGAAGCCCCGGGAGAACAAGGCTTCTGCCGTGAAATGCGAAACCTCCGACGAGGCCATGCGGCACGTCCTGTTAAACGGCTCCGCGGTGTGGAACCGCCTGTTTAAGCGGGAGGTGTTCCGAGAGATCCGTTTTCCGGTGGGGCGCGTGAACGACGACGAGGTGGTGGCGTTGCACGCCTACGGCGAGTGTGGCAGGATCGTTTTCTTAAATCAGGATACCTACTACTACCGCATCCGCCAGAACAGTATTACCACTTCGAAATTTTCCCTCCGGAATGTGGACTGTTATTATAACAGCGTGGACAATCTGGAATTTATCCGGGAGAAAAAGCCGCAGCTGGAGGAATGCGCGGACTATAAGCGCATCCGGGCGATGCTGTACTGCTACATCCATCTGCGCAGGCTGAAGGGGGATCCAAAGGCGCGGGAAATCCGCGGGATGCTGCGGGAGGAGCTTCGGAAGAGCCGGAAGAGCGCGCTGAAAAACCGCTACCTTTCTCCGGCCATGAAGGCGCTGTTTGCGGTGTGTTCCCTCTAAACCGACGGCAGGGAGAGGAAAAGTGCCCGCCTGGGAGATCGCAAAAATTTTCCAGGTTCGGGCGCTTGACAATTCCTATGAGTTAGTCTATACTAACTATGAAAACAGACAGCAACTATACAGAGGAGGCAGTTATGGGAACGATCCTTGTTTTATTGATCCTGGCGGCAGTTGTGGCTCTCAGCATCCGGAGTATGATCCGCGATAAGAAGAAGGGCAAGTCCCTTTCCTGCGGCGGCAACTGTGCGGAGTGCGGGCATTGTCCGCATTCCCTTTGATCCGGGCACGCTTCGCGCAGCACCCAGTCAATGCTTTTTCCAGCAGGACGGTATCAGGAGGATCAGCATGGGGAAGAGCTCCAGCCGTCCTGCCAGCATGTCAAAGATCAGCACACATTTGGAGAGCGGGCTGAAAATGGCAAAGTTCCGCGTAGGGCCCACCATTTCCAGTCCGGGGCCGATGTTGTTCAGCGTCGCCACCACCGCCGTAAAGTCGGTGGTGAAGTCAAAGTTATCCATTCCCACGATCAGCACGGAAGCGAACAGGATCAGAAAATAGACCGCGATAAATACATTGGTGTTGCGCAGCGTCTCGTCGGAGAGCGCGCGCCCGTCGATCTTGATCTTTTTGACCAGGCGCGGATGGATCATGGTGTACAGCTCCCTGCGGATATTTTTGAGCAGGATGATGATGCGGGAGATCTTGATGCCGCCTCCGGTGCTGCCCGCGCAGGCTCCGATCAGCATCAGCAGCACCAGGATCGTCTTGGAGAGCTGGGGCCAGGCGTCAAAGTCCGTGGTGGAAAAGCCGGTGGTGGTGATGATGGATCCCACCTGGAAGAAGGCGTGCCGCACCGACTCGGAGAGGGTGGGGTACATCCGGTGGATATTCCAGGTGATGACGGCCGCGCTCCCGAAAATGATCATCAGGTACCAGCGCACCTCCTCGATGGAAAAGGCGTCTTTAAACTGTCTGCGCAGGAGACAGAAATAGGCGGTATAGTTGATCCCGCTCAGGATCATAAAGAGCGTGATCATATTCTGGACCAGGGGGCTGAAGCTCCCCACGCTGTCATTGTAGATGCCGAAGCCGCCCGTCCCCACCGTGCCGAAAATGGTGGTGAG
>CANPWJ010000202.1 GCA_947584035.1 uncultured Acetatifactor sp.
ATTTTTTGAAATTGCTGGACTTTACGCCGGAGGAGATCCTCTATCTGATCGATCTGTCGGCAGAGCTGAAGGACAAAAAGAAGAAGGGGATCCCGGTGGATACCTTCCGAGGAAAAAATGTGGCGCTGATCTTTGAAAAGACCAGCACGCGCACCCGCTGCGCTTTTGAGGTGGCCGCTCACGACCTGGGGATGGGAACCACCTACCTGGATCCCTCCGGATCCCAGATCGGCAAGAAGGAGAGTATTGCCGATACGGCCCGGGTGCTGTCCGGCATGTTTGAGGGAATCGAGTACCGCGGCTTTGGACAGGAGATCGTGGAAGAACTGGCCCGGTACGCGAAGGTTCCCGTATGGAACGGGCTGACCAACGAATTCCATCCCACCCAGATGCTGGCGGACCTTTTGACGATCCGGGAGCAGTTTGGAAGGCTTAAGGACATACGGCTTGCTTATATGGGCGACGCCCGCTACAACATGGGCAATTCCTGGATGGTGGCGTGCGCCAAGATGGGGATGCACTTTACCGCGTGCACCACGGCAAAATATTTCCCGGAGGCGGGGCTTGTGGCAAAATGCCGTGAGATTGCCGCCCAGACCGGGGGCAGCATCACGCTGACCGAGGACGTCTCCGCAGGTACGAAAGGGGCGGATGTGATCTACACGGATGTGTGGGTGTCTATGGGCGAGCCCGATGAGGTATGGGCGGAGCGCATCCGGGACCTGAAGCCGTACCAGGTGACCCGGGCGGTGATGGAGAACGCCGGAGAACAGGCGATCTTCCTGCACTGTCTCCCGGCCTTCCACGACTTAAAGACGACGATCGGCGCGGAAGTGGGGAAGCGCTTCGGTATTTCAGAGATGGAGGTGACGGACGAGGTGTTTGAGTCCGCCCAGTCCAGAGTATTCGATGAGGCGGAGAACCGTATGCACACCATCAAGGCGGTCATGGCGGCGACTCTGGCGGAATAAAAGCGGGTTGGAGAGCATGAAGGCAAAGATTTTGGCACTTTTGAGGGAACGCTCCGGTTTTGTGTCCGGGCAGGAGCTGTGTGAGCGGTTTTCGGTCTCCCGCACGGCGGTGTGGAAGGCGGTCCATCAGCTGCAAAAGGAAGGGTATCAGATCGAAGCGGTGCAAAACCGCGGATACCGGCTGACAGCGGAGCCGGAGGAGGACTATACCCAGAGCGGGCTGGTCAGCCGGCTGCAGACCCAGTGGGCCGGCCGCCCTACAAAATTTTACGGGGAGCTGGGCTCCACCAACACCCAGGCCAAGCTGGAGGCGGAAAACGGGGCGGGGGCCGGGACGCTGATCGTGGCGGAACGCCAGACCGCCGGCCGCGGCAGACGGGGGAGAAGCTGGAGCAGTCCCGCCGGGGCAAATCTCTATTTTACCCTGATCCTGAGGCCGGACTTTGCGCCGGACAAAGCCTCCATGCTGACGCTGCTCATGGCGCACGCGGCGGCCCGGGGAATCGCGTTGACCCTGGAAAAGGCCGGCATCGGAGGCGACCGGGCGGCGTTGGGGATCAAGTGGCCAAACGATCTGGTGGCAGAAGGCAGAAAGGTTTGCGGGATCCTAACGGAGATGAGCGCAGAGCGCGACTACATCCAATATGTGGTCATCGGCGTGGGCGTCAATGTGAGGAAGCAGAAGTTTTCGGCGGAGATCGCGGACCGGGCGGCAAGCCTCGAGGAGGTGTACGGCTGCAGCTTGTCCCGGTGCGCTTTGCTCGCCGAGATCCTGGCGCAGTTTGAGAGCGATTATGCGGCCTTCTGTGAGACGGAGGATCTGTCCGCTCTGCGGGAAAGGTACAACGCCCTTTTGATCAATCGGGGCCGGGAGGTCTGCGTCCTGGAGCCGGGTGGCGAATATCGTGGTGTGGCAGACGGGATCAATGACGCGGGAGAGCTTTTGGTAGAGCTGGCGGACGGAACGGTCCGGGAAGTATTTGCCGGGGAAGTGTCGGTGCGCGGCGTCTATGGATATGTGTAGGGCGGCACCCGGGACGGAAGCGGAGAGGCGAAGGGATATGGGCGGAGAAAAAGTGGTGCTTTGCGGCGCAAACGCGTATGAAAAGAAATATTATTTCAATCAGGATTTCCGGGCAATCCCGGAATCCATCCAGCGGGAGCTGCACATTATCTGCGTGCTGTTTACAGAGGAGGTGGGCGGCATCTTTACCATCGCCTTTGAGGAGGATGGGACGGTCGTGATGGAGACCAACGCGGAGGAGGACGACATCTACTACGACGAGGTCTCCAGCGGGCTTTTGGTGGCGGAGATCCGGCGGCAGCGGCAGGAGCTGTTTGAGTCCCTGCGCCTGTATTACCGGGTGGTGATCCTGCATGAGGACATGGCGGAATTGTTGGAGGAGGAGTAAGGACGGCCTATGATCTTAGCGATTGACGTGGGAAATACCAATTTGACATTGGGCGTGTTTGAGGGGGAGAAGCTGGCGGCGACCTTTCGCCTGACGACCAGGACGCCCCGCACCTCGGACGAGTACGGGGTAGTGCTCACCCAGCTTTTGCAGAATCGGCAGATCTGCGTGGAGCAGCTGGAGGGCTCCATCATCGCCAGCGTGGTGCCGGATGTCATGCACGCGCTGGTAGGGGCCCTTGTGCGCTATACAGGCACCCGGCCTCTGATCGTAGGCCCCGGTACCAAAACCGGGATCCGGATCGTCACGGAGGATCCCAGAGCCATCGGCGCCGACCGGATCGTGGATGCGGTGGCCGCTTATGAGAAATACGGCGGGCCGGTGCTGGTGCTGGATTTCGGCACGGCGACCACCTACGATCTGATCACGGAGAAGGGAGAATTTGCGGCGGGCATCACGGCGCCCGGGATCCGCATCAGCTCCGAGGCCCTGTGGACCCAGACGGCCAAGCTGCCCAATATCGAGATCAAAAAACCGGCCTCGATCCTGGCGCAGGAGACCATCAGCAGTATGCAGGCCGGGCTGGTCTACGGACAGATCGGCCAGACCGAGTATATTGTGAGCAAGGTGAAGGAGGAGAGCGGTATCCGGGACCTGAAGGTGGTGGCCACCGGAGGGCTGGGAAGGCTGATCGCGGACGAGACCGACGCCATTGACATCTATGACAGCACGCTGACGCTGGACGGGCTGCGCATCCTTTACCACAAGAATCGTTCGTCCAGAGACGGGCGGCGGGAAGAGAAGGCTGGAGGGACGGCATGAAGAAATTACAGATCGGGAATGTGACGCTGGACAACAATGTAATCTTAGCTCCCATGGCAGGTGTGACAGACCTGCCTTTTCGTTTGCTGTGCAGGGAGCTGGGCGCGGGAATGGTATGCACGGAGATGGTGAGCGCAAAGGCGATCTATTATCACAACCGGAACACCGACAGCCTGATGGAGATCCACCCGGAGGAGCGCCCCGCCGCCCTGCAGCTTTTCGGTTCGGACCCGGAGCTTTTGGGAGAGATGGCCGCACGTATTGAGGAACGCCCTTTTGCCGTTTTGGATTTCAACATGGGATGCCCTGTGCCCAAGGTGGTGAACAACGGAGAGGGCTCCGCCCTGATGCGGGATCCCCGGCTGGCGGAGCGGATCCTGACCAGCCTGGTGCGCTCCGTCCGAAAGCCGGTCACCGTCAAGATACGGAAGGGCTTTGACGAGGAGCATGTGAATGCTGTGGAGATCGCCAGGATCGCGGAGGCCTGTGGAGTGGCGGCTATCGCCGTGCACGGGCGGACCAGGGCGCAGTACTACAGCGGACAGGCGGACTGGGAGGTGATCGCCCGGGTAAAGGCCGCCGTGAAGATCCCGGTGATCGGAAACGGGGACGTGGACAGCCCCCAGAAGGCCAAAGCGCTTCTGGAGGAGACAGGCTGCGACGGCGTGATGATCGGGCGGGCCGCCCAAGGAAATCCCTGGATCTTCCGCGAGGTGAAACAGTTTCTGGAGACGGGCGAGCTTCCGGAAAAACCCGACAGCCGGGAGAAGCGGGAGCTGATCCTGCGCCACGCGGCGCTGCAGCTGCAATATAAGGGCGAGTATACCGGGGTGCGGGAAATGCGCAAGCATCTGGCCTGGTACACCACCGGTATGCCGCATTCCGCCCGCTTCCGCCAGATTATTCATTCCATGGAACGGATGGAGGAACTGACGGCCGCCGTGGAAGAGATTTTCGGCCGGTAGGGGCTGTGGGGGCCGTTCCCCTGCTTCCGCGGTCTATAGGCAGGACAGACCGCATATACTATGGCATGGACACGATACTTTATTTTTTTCAGAGCAGGACCTTGACAGAACCGGTTCCCTATCGGATGGGGGACTATACTTTGGTGCACATGGGACTGACCGAGGAGCAGAGAAGCCTTCTTTCCGGAGAGAGAAACGCGCGCGCGGCAGGGTGGGAATGGCCCTGGCAGCGGTATCGGCGGATCCGTCAGACCGAGCGTTCCCGAAAAGAACTGTATGACCGTATCCGGGAGCAAAACCGCTCCGCGCTGTTGGCAGGGGGCACCGTTGACCCGCATCTTGTTCCCGCTGCGGCCGACCGGCGGATGTCCCTTGCGCTCGTGGTCCGGCC
>CANPWJ010000203.1 GCA_947584035.1 uncultured Acetatifactor sp.
CACTTTTAGAGGGGATCGCGCGGATCTGCCCGGTGTCCGTCTGCTTTCGGGAGAGTCTGCCGAAGCGGGAGCGGGAGGAGCTTTTGGAGCGGATGCGGGCCCAGGGCGTCACGGTGCGCCCAAGCCCCTATCTGCCCCGGCTCTGTCTGCTGGACAACGTGGCGGGCGTGCGTTCCCTCCCGGGCTTTGCGGAGGGAGCCTTTTGGGTTCAGGATGTGAGCTCCGTCCTGGCGGTGGGATCCGCGGGGATAAGGCCGGGGGATTTTGTGATCGATGTCTGCGCGTCGCCGGGAGGAAAGAGCTTCCTGGCGGCAGAGCGGGCGGCGAGGGTGCTCTCCCGGGATGTGTCGGAGAGAAAGGCGGAGCGGATCCGGGAGAACCTGGAGCGGCTTAGGATGGGGAATGTGACGGTGCAGGTCTACGACGGGACCTGCACGGACGAGGCGTACCTGGAGAAAGCGGACGTGGTGCTTTTGGACGTTCCCTGTTCCGGACTGGGCGTCCTGGGGAAAAAGCGGGATATCCAGTACCGGGTGACGCCCCAGAGCCTCTCCCAGGTGGCGCAGCTGCAGCGGGAGATCGTCGCCCACAGCTGGCAGTATGTGAAGCCGGGCGGCACGCTTCTCTACAGCACCTGCACGGTGCACCGGGCGGAGAACGAGGAGACGGTGCGGTGGATCCTGGAGAACTTCCCGTTTGCGCTGGAGGAGATCGGCGGGCTTCCGAAGAAGCTTTTGGAGCAGTTGGAGGAGGTACGGGGCCGGCTGAATGGCCGTGCGGGGGGAGCGGACGCGGAGAACGCGGCGATCCGGGAGAAATGCGTACAGATCCTGCCGGGATTTATGGAGGCGGACGGATTTTTCTTCGCCCGGCTGCGGCGGGTGTGAGAAGCGCGGTTTCCGCACAGGGCAGATCCGGTGCCGGGCCGCGCCTGGCCGGATGGAAATGGGAAGGAGCGGGAGCCCGGAGGTTGGCATGACAGAGCGCACAGAAGAAAAAACAGATATCAAATCCCTTTCGCTTCCGGAGCTGACCGGGGAATTGGAAAGGCGGGGGGAGAAGGCTTTCCGGGCCAGGCAGATTTATCAGTGGATGCACCGGAAGGGCGCCGGGAGCTTTGCGGAAATGACAGATCTCTCCAAGGAGCTCAGGAGGAAGCTCGAGGAGTGGTTGCTTATACGGCGGTCCGGACCGTGCGGGTTCAGGAATCCAAGGTGGACGGGACGCGGAAGTATCTCTTCGCGCTCTCGGACGGCAACGTGGTAGAGAGTGTCTGGATGCGGTATAAGCATGGCAACAGCGTGTGTATTTCCTCCCAGGTGGGCTGCCGCATGGGGTGCAGATTCTGTGCGTCCACGCTGGACGGCCTGGAACGGAACCTGCTGCCGTCGGAGATGCTGGATCAGGTCTACGCCATCGCGCGGGACACGGGGGAGCGGGTTTCCAACGTGGTCGTCATGGGGACGGGGGAGCCCCTGGACAATTACGACAACCTGTTAAAATTTCTGCGGCTCCTCACGGATGAGAACGGGCTGCACATCAGCCAGAGGAATGTGACCGTGTCTACCTGCGGGATCGTTCCCAGGATGCGGCAGCTGGCGGGGGAGCATCTTCAGATTACCCTGGCGCTGTCCCTCCATGCGGTCACCGACGAGAAACGGCGGAAGCTGATGCCGGTGGCCAACCGGTACTCCATCCGGGAGCTGATGGAAGCCTGTGACGATTATTTCCGGCAGACCGGACGCAGGATCACCTTTGAGTACAGCCTGGTGGAAGGGGTCAACGATTCCGAGGAGGACGCGGCGGGGCTGGCGGCGCTAGCAAAGCCGCGCTGCTGCCACATTAACCTGATCCCCGTAAACCCCATCCGGGAGCGGGATTTCGTACAGTCCGACGCCGCCCGGGTCCAGGCATTTAAAAATAGGGTTGAAAAAAGCAATAAAAATGTTACAATTAGACGGGAAATGGGAAGAGATATAGACGGAGCCTGCGGGCAGCTGAGACGCAGGTACCAGAAAAGCCCAATGGAGGAATGAAACGTGCTTAAGACGTTTTCCATCACCGATATCGGCAGGAAAAGACAAATCAATCAGGACTGCATGTACACCTCGGAACGGCCCCGGGGGAATCTGCCCAATCTGTTTCTGGTGGCGGACGGCATGGGAGGACACAATGCCGGCGACTACGCATCCAAGGTCACCGTGGAGACGATCGTGGAGCGGGTGGAGGCTTCCACGGAGACGAACCCCGTGGCAATCCTGGGACACGCCATCGCGGTGGCTAACTCCCTGATCCACAGGAGAGCGTCGGAGCGGGCGGAGCTGGAAGGGATGGGCACCACGGTGGTGGCCGCCACCTGCGTCAGGCGGTGTCTCTATGTGGCGAACGTGGGAGATAGCAGACTTTATGTAGTCAATAAGAAGGAGATCCGCCAGATCACCAAGGATCACTCCCTGGTGGAGGAGATGGTGCGGATGGGCGGACTCAACCGGGAACAGGCCAGGAACCATCCCGACAAAAATATCATTACGAGAGCAGTCGGTGTCAGTGAGACCGTGGAGGTGGACTTCTTTACGGTGGAGCTGCAGGAGGACGATCTGGTGCTCATGTGCACGGACGGCCTGACCAACATGCTGGAGGACGAAGAGATCCGCATGATCCTGAGCGGAGCGCGTGACATCGTGGAGAAGGCACAGGGATTGGTGAAGGCGGCCAATGAGAACGGCGGCAGGGATAATATTACCGTGGTTCTGATCGAGCCGTGATAGAGCTTCTGGAATCTGTGCGGGTGCACGGATCCTTCGGATGGAACGGCCGCCGCTGGTGGCAGAATGAGAGGAAATATGGTGAAGATTGGAATGATGATCGGCGAGCGCTATGAGGTCCTGGAGAAGATCGGGACGGGCGGGATGTCGGATGTGTATAAGGGAAAGGATCATAAGCTGAACCGCTTTGTGGCCATCAAGGTGCTGAAGCAGGAATTCAGTGAAAATGAGAATTTTGTCTCCAAATTCCGCGTGGAAGCCCAGGCGGCCGC
This sequence comes from uncultured Acetatifactor sp., assembly GCA_947584035.1. GTDB lineage: Bacteria > Bacillota > Clostridia > Lachnospirales > Lachnospiraceae > Acetatifactor. The sequence continues at coordinate 3,038 of CANPWJ010000203.1, forward strand.
CGGACTGATGCACCCGAATATCGTGAATGTGTACGATGTGGGCGAGGAGAGCGGCATCTATTACATCGTGATGGAGCTGGTAGAGGGCATCACGCTGAAGCGATATATTGAGAAGAAGGCCCGCCTGTCCTACAAGGAGGCGGTGAGCATCGCCATCCAGGTGAGTATGGGCATTGAGGCCGCACATAACAATCATATCATCCACAGGGACATCAAGCCGCAGAATATCATTATCTCCAAGGACGGCAAGGTGAAGGTGACGGATTTTGGGATCGCCAAGGCGGCCACCAGCAATACGATCACCTCCAATGTCATGGGGTCCGTACATTACACCTCTCCGGAGCAGGCCAGAGGCGGCTACAGCGATGAGAGGAGCGACATCTACTCGCTGGGGATCACCATGTTTGAGATGCTGACCGGGCGCGTGCCGTTCAACGGGGAGACGACGGTGGCGATCGCCATCAAGCATATCCAGGAGGAGATGCCGTCCCCCAAGGAATATGTGCCGGAGATTCCCAGCAGCGTGGAGAGCATTGTGCTGAAGTCCTGTCAAAAGTCACCGGACCGGCGTTACCAGAGTATGCAGGAGCTGCTGGCGGATTTGAAGCAGTCTCTGATCAATCCGGATGAGGATTTTGTGGTGGTAAACGATCCGGATATGGAGGGCGGCACCCGTATGCTTTCCGACGACGACATCTCCCGGATCAAGCATCGGAGCGTCTATCAGGAGGAATATGAGGAGGAAGAGGAGCCCATGCGCCTTCTGTCCGATACGGCGGCCCTGTATGAGGACGAGGAGGAGCTGGAGGACGAGGATGAGGATGATTACGATTATGACCCGAGAATGGAGCGGGTGACTACGGTGCTGGCGGTGGTGGCCGGTATCGTCATCTGTATTATCATCATTATCCTGGTGATGCAGGTATTCGGCGGCCGGGAGGACAGGGGCCCCTCCAGCAGCCCCATCGACACCAGCGAGACGGAGGTGGAACCGGTGACAATGCCCTCGGTCACGGGCATGCAGGTGGAGGAGGCAAAGGAGGCGCTGATCAGCCTGGGCCTGAAGCCGGAGATCCGGTATGAGGAGTCCGAGACGGTGGAGGTGGATGAGGTCATCAGCGCGGACGTATCGGTGAACGCTTCCCTGCAGCCGGGGAGTACCGTGACGCTGACGGTGAGTGCCGGGACCGCCGCAGTCCCCGTTCCCCAGGTGGTGGGACTGAGCCGTGAGGATGCGGACGATCAGCTGACCGCCGCCGGGTTTGTGGTGAATGTCACGGAGAGCAATTCGGACACGGTGGAAAAGGACTTTGTGATCTCCCAGACACCCCAGAGCGGCAGCGCGCCCAGGGGGACGGTGATTACGATCGAGGTGAGCCTGGGTCTGGGGCCGGTGCAGGTGCCGGATCTGATGAATAAGCCGGAGGATGAGGCGATGGCGCTTCTGGTGGAGGCAAAGCTGAATGTGGGCGATGTGCGGTATGTCT
>CANPWJ010000204.1 GCA_947584035.1 uncultured Acetatifactor sp.
CGGAAAGAGCTCCCCCCTGCGGAGCCACTCCTCCACCACCCGGTTGGGCGCCTGGGAATCCATGTTGATCAGCCGCCCGCCCTTCTGCACCGCTATCAGATCAAAAGCGGTGGAACGGCCGGGGACACGGCTCTCCTCCAGATACACCCGCGCCCCCGGCACCAGCAGCTCCCTGCATCTCCCGGTGTTTTTTACGTGCACGGTCACCTGCTCCCCCGCCAGCCTCACGTATGCCAGGAAGCGGTTGGGACGCTCGATAAATTCAGCCGGTACGACATGCCGATAGTTCATAGTTGACCTTTTCTCTCCTTCTTTCCCTGCGATAGGGCACTCTGGCCGCCGGCACCTCCTCGGAGGCGCTGGCCGTGTGCACAGACTGATCGTCAAAGAAGATCTGTGCCCCGAACGCCTTCAAAAACTCCTTTTTTTCCAGTCCCCCCAGGAAAAAAGCCTCATCCACTCTCACATTCCATGCCCGCAGCGTCCGGATCACCCTCTCGTGGGCCGGAGCGCTCCTGGACGTCACCAGCGCCGTGCGGATCGGGCAGTTGTCCAACCCTATGCGCCTCTGCAGGTCGGAGAGCTTGTGGAGAAAGCTGGCAAACGGCCCCTCCGCCAACGGCAGCCTGGCATTTTGCTCCTCGTTCTGTTCAAAGGCGATCAGGCCCCTGGACCGGAAAATCCGCTCCGACTCGTCCGTAAAAAGCACCGCGTCCCCATCAAAGGCAATCCGGATACGGTCGTCCTCCTCCGCCTCCCCGTAGGTGCGCTCCGTGCAGATGATCCCCGCAGCGATGCCGCCGTCGATGGCGCTCTGCACATCCTCCTCACAGGCGGAGAGAAAAAGATCCGTGTGAAAAGCGCTCAGATAGGGCGCCAGGGACGCGCCGCTGGCCAGCACCGCCCTGGTGATGGGAAGCCCGTAATGCTTGATGGTGTTGAACACTCGCAGACAGGTGTCCGGGCTGTTGTGGGACAGGATGACCACCTCCACGAACTGTCCGTAATCGTTCAGGCCAAGCAGCTGCCGGATCAGCCGGAAGCCGGGGCCTGGCCGCAGCACCTCCTGCTCATGCTCCACCTGATATCTGCAGTACGCCTCCACCCCCTGACGCTCAAATATTTCATTTTCCACTGTGAGATCAAACAGCGCTCTGGAGGAAACGCCGATGACCATCCGATCGTTCAACCGCTCCGACATATGCCGCTCCTTTCCCAATATCCGGAAACCCGGTATCAGACAGCAGACGGCCGGGGCGGCGGGCACACAGGACATCCGGCGCGCCGGACCGTCAGCGGATGCGGTTGCACTCGTACCGCTCCATCGTGAGGAGACAGGATCGGAGCGATTCGTACCGGCTCTGCGTATCTCCCTCTCCCACCTCGATGTCACAGGCGATGGCCATGGTGGTAATCATGTCGTCCGTGATACGGTGGCGCAGCCCTGCCAGAATGTTCAGCTTCTGCTCGTAAGAATCCGCGTCCAGAAATTCCAGCACCATCGGATCCAACGGAAGCTCCTCCGGCTCCTGCTCTCCCGGTTCGGCAGCCTGTGCGGGTACTTCCGCCCTGGCAGGTTCGCCTCTCCCTGCGTCCGTCCGCTCCTTCGGGGGAAGCTGTTCCCCGGTCTCCGGCTCGCCTTTCCCTGCGTCCGTCCGCTCCTTCGGGGAAAGCTGTCCCCCTGTCTCCGGCTCGCCTCTTTCTGCATCCGCCCGCTCCTTCGGGGGAAGCTGTTCCCCGGCTTCCGGCTCGGGCTTCCACAATTCAAACCGAAATTCCTGCTCCGCGTCCGGATATTTTTTCCGGTCCACCCTTCCGCTGAACATCTCGAGAGGTCTGGCATAGATGCGGAAATCTCCGTACAGCGCCTGATAGACCACCAGCTGCTCGCCCGTCTCGGAATGCTCCGCGACCGCTACTATCTGATATAGATTCCCTTTAAAATGTTTATAGATTTCCTGAGGTCTGGGGATAAATGCCATTTTGCGGGCTCCTTTCCAAATGCTCCGTTTCGGACTTCTAAATGAAAACCTACAAAAGAGTATACCCCATTCCCGCGGAAAAGTCATGTGATTCTTGTCATTCTGTCAAAAGAAAATGATAGGTAAAGGTACAGTTCGCCGCCGGGAAGGAAAATCCCTCCAGCTGTTGCAGGAGTTCCTCCCGCTCTCCCTGCTCCATCCGGTCGATCCTCCTGTGATGTACCGTAACCGTGTAGGCCCGGTTTCCCTGACCGTCCACCACCCGGGTGAGCGTCACGCCGCCGTCCCTGCATCCGGCCTCCTCCAAAAACGCCCGCACATCCCGCAAAAGTCCCTGCTCCATGCTCCGGTACCGGGCTTCCTGCGCCGCCTCCGCGCGGCCGCTCCCGTATACTGTAAACACCGCCGCCAGAGATGCCGCCAGCACGACCGCCAGGGTAATCAGACAGAACCGCACATTTTTCACTATTCTTCTGCTCATCGTATTCTCCTCCCGTAGTTTTATGACCTTATCCTACAACAAAAAAAGTCCCATAAAACTCTCTCAAAGTTTTATGGAACCTTTTCTGCGAAACCTCTTATGAAAATACCCTGCCCGGCTCCCCGGAGAGCCGCCTTTTAGGGCTTGCAGGAGCATCCGATCCCCAGGCCGCCCGGGCCGATGTGGCAGGACACCCCCAGGGACAGATCGTCACACATGACATCCATTCCCGGAAATGCCTCCCGGATCTCCTGGATCCAGCTCTCCGTGGTCTCCTGGTCCGAGCTGGACGCCGCCACCAGGTAGACCTCGCCCTTGTCGTACTTTTCCTTAAACACCGTCTCAAAATCATGCTTTATCGCATCGATCATGCACCGGCGCATCTTGACGGTGCCGCGGCACTTCTGGAACACATCCAGCGCGCCCACGTCAAATTTCAGCACCGGTTTGATGTTCAGGACCGTGCCCAGGAGCGCCGTGGTGGAATTCACTCTGCCGCCCTTTTTCAGGAATTCCATGGTATCCACGCCCACATAGATGACCATCTCGGCTCGCGCCGCCTCCAGACGCCTCCGGATCTCCTCCGCGGGACACCCCTCGGCGATCAGTTCCAGCGCGTCCAGAACGGAACGGTGCAGCGGGGTAGCCACTCTCCCGTTGTCCACCACAAGCACCCGGCCCGCGTAGGGCTCCTCCTCCGCCAGCGCCAGCGCCGTCATACAGGAACCGCTGAGCCCGCTGCTGATCGGTATGTAGAGGATCTTCTCACACTCCGCGAGAGCCTCATCCCACATGCTCTGCACACTGGCCGGGGACGGCTGGGAGGTGGCGACGTTTCCGCCCTCGTGCACCTTCCGGAAAAACTCCTCCCGCGTGATATTCACATTTTCATAAAAACATTCGTCGTCAAAGTAAAAGGGCATGGGAAGCACCCAGATTCCCAGGCGCTCCGCCTCCTCCTGCAATATGCCGCTGTGGCTGTCCGTGACCACTCCGATCGCCTTCATGCCGATTCCTCGATCCTTTCCCTGTTTTCCGTCAAATTTTGAATAGAGCCATCCCTAGATCTTGAACTTGTGTACCTCCAGCTCCAGCTGCTCGGCAATATGCTTGTTCTCGTCCGCTTCCTTCTCGATATCCTGCACATTCGACTTCAGGCTGGAGGCGTTGCCGGACACGTTGACCACGCCCTTGGTGCTCTCTTCCACCGCGATGCGGACGGCCTCCAACGCCTCCTTGATCACATTGACGGCCTCCTCCAGCTCCCCGGTCTCCGTGGCAAAATAATTCATCATCCGATGGATGCTTCCCGCATCCTTATTGTAATCCTCGCTCATCACAAGAAGCCTGCGGTAGCCCTCCATAGCGCTCTCATCCACAAAGCGGACCAGCCTCTGGGCCTCCGCCGCCAGCTCCTCCACCGAGTTGACCACCGAGGAGCTGACCTGCCGGATGCGCTCTGCCGCCGCCGCGGAATCCGTGGCAAGCTTCCCGATCTCTGTGGCAACCACCGCAAATCCTCTTCCGGCCTCCCCGGCTCTCGCCGCTTCGATGCTGGCGTTTAAGGCCAGCAGGTTCGTCTGCTCCGTGATGTTGATGATATTCTCCGTCAGCTCTCCGATCTCCTCCACCGACTTGGATTCCTGGATCTTCTGGTTCACGGATTCTGTGATCGTCGCGGTCAGCCTGATGGCGCTCTCCTGCTCTCCCTCAGCACTCCGGTGAACCTCCGTGGCCCTTCCCTGGATCTCCGTGGCAAAGCCGTTGCCCTTCTCCGCCGTCTGGAAAATACTGTTGATCCGGCTGTAAGCTCCGGCGATAGACTCGTTGATCTGGTTCAGGGAAGCGGTGGTCTCCTCCATGGCGGCGCTCATCTGCTCCATGGTAGCGGACACATCCGTGATATTGTCCCCCACATTCAGGATATCCTCCGCCACGTTCTTCG
>CANPWJ010000205.1 GCA_947584035.1 uncultured Acetatifactor sp.
CATTACCCCAGGCAATCCACCGCTTGCCCGGTAAATGCTGCTCCGCAGCGCTTCCCGGTCTGCGCAGGTGGTATAATGTCCTTAATTCTAAGCAATTCCAAGCAGAATCGAAACCTGTTCTAAAAAATTCTGAGAAAGGAGTGTGGTTTGTATGAAACCATGGCGAAAAAAACTGGCGCTGTTTCTCTGTGCGGTAATGACCTTTTCACTGATCGGAATGGCGCCTGACACGGTATTTTCCAGCAAGGCCAGGACATCGGACAGCCCTTCCACAACCGGGAACGACGTGTCCAGCGGCGATGTGTCCGACGGCGACGTATCGGGAGGAGATGTATCCGGCGGCGACGACCGGAGCCGCTCGGTAAGACTGGATCCCGGCGGCGGTGAGACGGATCCGAAGGCTTCCGTCGATCCTGACAGCATCCTCCTGACGAAGGAGGGCGCCCTTCCGGCGCTTCCCACCCCCGTCCGTCCGGGCTGGACCTTCCAGGGATGGTACACCGGGGAGGTGCAGGAGAACCTCTACGGCGACGAGGAGGGAGAGACCCTGGCGCATTTGCAGGCTCTGTTCCCGCTGCTGTCCAAGGAGGAGCGCGCCAAGAAGATGAACACCTGGCTCATTGAGAAAGAGGACGGGCAGATTGTGAAGGAGGGCGATCTCCTGCCGGACGACATCGACGTCCTCCACGCCCTGTATGAGCCCACCGCCGTCCAGGTGCGTTTCCACTGGAACGGCTGGAACAACGAGACCGGGCTTCTGGAATCCAGAACTGTGCCCTACGGCAGCTACCTGCAGGAGCCGGCCTATTTTACCAATCCCAATCAGGCCAACGCCTGGAGGGAGCACAGCTTCCTGGGGTGGTACACGGAGCCCGGCGACGCCGGGACCCGGTATACCTTTGACACGGCCATCAACGGCTCCTCCTGGCACGGGGAGCGGCTGACGCAGGACCTGGATCTGTATGTCCACTGGGTGGGCGGCGTGGAAGCCACGTCGGTGCGCCTCTCCCCGGTACAGTCCTATGCGGAACCCGGTTCCCAGGTGACGATCAGCTTCAGTTACCTGCCCGCCAGCGCCAATCGTCCTTCCCTTACCTGGGAGGTCAGCGACCCCGGCATGGCGGAGGTGGTCTCCTTCAACGGAACCTTTGCCACGATCGCGATTTCCAAAAACGTCGATGCGGTGGATTCAAACAAGCATGTGACCGTCTGGGCCAAGCTGCCGGACGGCACCCTGTCCTCCCCGGCGGAAATCACCATCTGCCATTCCTGGGATAACGGGAAGGTACTGGTATGGCCTACCTGTGAGGGCGGCGGCATGAGCCGTTTCTCCTGCACCAAGTGCTCCGCCACCAAGGAGGTGACCTATCTGCCCAACGGCCATCGGTTCGTGCGCAGAGAAGTGGCCGCCACCTGCACCGAGGACGGCTACACGGAGCGGGTGTGCAGAGTCTGCGGCGAGTCGGAAAAAGAGATCCTGAAACGGACCGGCCACCATTGGGTGATCGACACCGTAACCGGATGCGGTGGAACCGTCACCACCTCCACCTGTTCCGACTGCGGCCTGACCACTGTGGAGAACGACCCCAACCTAGCCGCTCACCAGTGGGAGATGTGGCCCAGCGTGGATAAGAGGCCTACCTGCACTACCGCCGGGAGCCAATCCCTGCACTGTAAAAACTGCGGCGTGACCAAGGACAGCTTCCCGATTCCGGCGGATCCGACCCTCCATCAGTGGAGCGCATGGGCCGAGGATCCGGCAGACTCCAATATGGAAACACGCTCCTGCGCTGTCTGCCACGCGCGGCAGTCCCGGGAGAAGATCTCGTTCCCGTCGGAAACTCCCACCTATGCTCCCAGCATCCAGGTGGTGTCCGGAACAAATGCAGCCTCCAACGCCGCCACGGTGGTGGAGAATGCTGTCAGCAGACTGCTGGACTACTCCGAGACCACGGACAGCGCTCTCACCGACCGGATCCTAGAACAGCTGAGCAGCGGGAACCAGTCCATCACCGCACAGGTGCAGGTCACCCAAAACAGCGCTCCGGACGACAGGGGCCGGTTTGAGGCGCTGGTCGGCGATCATGCCGCCATCCGCTTCCTGGAGATCGATATTCTGGTAATGAGCGGGGCAACGTCCCTCGGCAACCTGACCGACACCGGGGAGGAGCTTTCCTTTACCTTTGACCTTCCTGCGTCGGCGGCCGGCAGGGATGTCACCGTCCTGCGGGAGCACAACGGCATGGTGGAGCCGCTTCCCTGCGAGGTGAACGGCAACCAGGTAACCTTCCGCACCAGCAAGTTTTCTACCTTCGCCCTGTGCGTAAGCGACAGTGCCAAGGAGCTTCCGGGCGAAGGCAGCCCTGCGGAAAATAACGGGAAAGACAATGCCGCAGACACAGACAGTGACGCGGACACGGACAGTGACGAGGACAGCTCCGATACACAGGCCTCCTGGGGAAGTCCGGTACAGACAGACTGGAACGCCGCTTCCGCTTCCCTGGATGCCGCCAAAAAGGATGCCAACGTGAACGTGACAGTGGGAACCGAATTCACCATTCCCACCGCGATCCAGAGACAGGTTTCCGGCACACAGGCCACGCTGGCCTGCCTGGTGTCCGGCACGGGAACGGCCATCACCCTCTCCGCCCGGGATATGAAGCGGCCCACGGAGGATCTGACGCTCACCCTGTCTGACCGCGCAAATATCCCGCTGTCCGTTGTAAGGAGCGTGACAGCGTCCGCTCTGGACAGCCGGATCTACAATATCGGAGAAAAGAAATTCTTCTCCCAAAAGCTGAATTTCCACGTCACGCTGGATAAGCGGTACGCCGGAAAGACGGCCGTTATGTACTCTTATGACGAGATCACCGGACGGATGCGCTATGAAAGCTCCTTCTGCATAACGGAAAGCGGCCAGGCGATGTTCCCCCTGTCAAGGGGCGACGAGTACATGATCGTCGTCACCGACAAGGCCTGGTCCGGCGATTACCGGATCCAAAGGGGAGATACCCTCTCACGGATCGCCGTCCGCAGCAATATCAGCCTGAAGGCTCTGCTGGCAGCCAATCCGCAGATCAAAAATCCCAACCGGATCTATGCGGGCTACAGCCTGGTGATCCCCGGCAGATAAAGAAAAACCGCGCGTCCCGCGCACAGTAACGGGGCCGGCATAAGAAGCAAAGCGCTTTTAAGGCAGCTGCGCATAAAACAGCAGCAGGCAGCAAGCGAAAACAGGGCAGCTGTCGTACAGAGTGCAGAGAAAGACGGGTGGAAAGCAATTGCTTTTTACCCGTCTTTTGGCTCGTTTTGTTCCGATTCACGGATCCCTCTTTTCACAAGATTCTGTACCTTCCATCTTTATGAAATCTTCAAACTTATCCTGTATCCTGTCTTTGAAATCAAAAGTCTCGCTGGGAGGAAGGAAAGAAGAATGAATAAGGCGATGAAATTTTTCGGAAGGATGTTTCTTATGGTTTGGCTCTGCTGTGTCTTGTGCGGCTGCTCTGTCCTGCAAAACAGAAGCAGGGAATCTTTAAACAGCAGGGAACAATGCCACTTAGTCGGTGAAGATGTGACGCAGTTTACCTACAAAGGGGAGGCGTACACCATTCTCAACCATACCGTTTCCCAGGACGGGCTTGGGGAATGGGTCGGGTATATCCGACAGCTTGCGGCAGTAGACGAGGCCGGAACGGTTTTGGTGCAGGAAGCGATAGAAACCGCCTCCTTTGAAACGCTGTCCGATCTGGCCGACAAAGCTCCGGGCGCCAAATACATCCTTCCCTTCTTCAATGTGTACGCGGTCCCCAACAGTGCCTCTCATCTGATTGTGGATGTCAACGGCGGCTTCCAGGAAGCGATACCGAGCAACCAGCTCACAGCAGAGGATGAAGTCTTTGCCTTCAAAACCGCCGCCGGACATACCGGTGGCAGCTATGCAGTCCATCCGCAAAACGCAACACAGCTGACCCATGGGGATCGTATCTATCAGGTGACAGAGGAAACCGTGCCGAGAGATCGGCTGGGGGTATATCTGGATAGCCTAAGCGAAACGGTGACTTTTGACGCGGAAAGCAAGCGCCCATTGTCAAGGGAAGAACAAATGAAAGTAGATTGGTTTGGTACTTCTGCCGAACAGCAGCGGGAACGATGGTTCTATGCGGATGTGTATGCGATTTCCGGCATCGATCCGGCGGATGCGGTCGCCGTAAAAGTAAAGAATCAATACCATATCGCCAGGGTACAGTAATTTATCTTCGACAAAGGGGGACGGTAAAAATGGCTGCAATTCTTGCAGTAGATGATGAACAGTCCATCTTGGAGCTACTGAAAAACGGACTGCAAAAGGACGGCCACCGGGTAGCGGGCTATACGTCTGTGGAACAAGTGCCGCTTAACA
>CANPWJ010000206.1 GCA_947584035.1 uncultured Acetatifactor sp.
AGCGTATACCCTCTGCATGTGGGAATCACAGAGTCCGGCACCGTGCGGAGCGGGAACATCAAATCCGCCATCGGGCTGGGCCTGATCCTGCATCAGGGGATCGGGGACACTGTCCGCGTCTCCCTGACGGGGGACCCGGTGGAGGAGATCCGGTCCGCGAGACTGATCCTGCGCACGCTGGGGCTTCGGCAGGACGGCATCGAGGTGGTGTCCTGCCCCACCTGCGGGCGGACGCAGATCGACCTGATCGGGCTGGCATCCCGGGTGGAGAAGCTGGTGGAGGACTACCCGCTCCACATCAAGGTGGCGGTCATGGGATGCGCAGTCAATGGCCCGGGGGAGGCCAGAGAGGCGGACCTTGGCGTCGCCGGAGGGATCGGGGAGGGCCTTCTCATCAAAAAGGGAGAGATCATCCGCAAGGTGCCGGAGGAGAAGCTTTTGGACGCCTTGAAGGAAGAGCTGGATCACTGGACGGAAGCGTAGCGGTCATTGGACGAGAGCATGGGGAGCAGAGCGATGGCAAAACCTTTTTTGGAAGTATTTCCAACCTTAAAACTGAAACAGGGGACCCATGATATCCTGGAGCAGGCCCAGGTGGAACGAGTGACCGCCAGCCGGCGCAGGGACTTTCTGCGCGTCTATCTCCACAGCGACAGGCTGATACAGAAGGAGGATATCTGGACGGCGGAGCGGGAGATCAAACGGCAGCTCTTTCCCCAGGCCAATCTGACCGTGAAAATTTATGAGCGCTTTGACCTGTCCTCCCAATATACGCCCGAGAAGCTGATGGACGTCTACCGGGAGAGTATCCTGGAGGAGCTGAAGGGATACAGCCACATCGAGTACAACGCGTTCCGCACGGCAGAGATCACCTATCCGGAGGAGGATCTGGTGCGGCTGTCGGTGGAGGATTCCGTGCTCACGCGGAGCAGGGAGGAGGAGCTGGTCCGGGTGCTCACTAAGATCCTGGTGGAGCGCTGCGGGTTTTCGGCGAGGATCCAGGTGGAATACCGGGAGCCCCAGACCGGGAAATATGAGCAGGACGACGCCCTGCGGATCCGGATGCAGGTGGAGGAGATCAGCCGCCGCGCCAGAGGCGCCGCAGACCAGGAGCTGGAGGCTGCGGGAGCAGACGGGGAGCTGTCCGGATCCCGGCGGGATCTCCTGCCGGAGATCCTGCAGGAGATCCCGCCGGAGGGAAAGGCGGGACCGGGGAAGGCAGGATCGGAGACGGCCGGAGATCGGAGAGCGGCCGGGGAAGCGCTTCCCGGAACCACCAGAAGCTTTCAGGGGAACGCGGCGAAGCGGGGAGAATTCAAACGGGGAGAGTTCAAAAAAGGAGAGTTTCGCCGGGGCGGCGATTTCGGGCGGGGAGCCCTGAAGCGCTCCGACGACCCGAATGTCATCTACGGCAGGGACTTTGAGGAGGAGGCCGTTAAGATCGAGGAGCTCATCGGGGAGATGGGGGAGGTGGTCATCCAGGGCAAGGTCTTAAAGCTGGAGGAGCGGCCCATCAAAAATGAAAAGACCATTGTGCTCTTTGACGTCACCGATTTTACGGATACCCTGACGGTGAAGCTCTTTGTCCGCAACGATCAGGTGCAGGAGCTTACGGCCAACCTGAAGGTGGGAGCGTTTATCAAGATTAAGGGGCTCTGTCTGCTGGACAAGTTTGACCATGAGCTGACCCTCGGCTCCCTGACGGGCATCAAGAAGATTCCGGACTTTACCCTGAACCGGAAGGACACCTCGCCCCGCAAACGGGTGGAGCTGCACTGTCACACCAAGATGAGCGAGATGGACGGCGTCTCCGAGGTAAAGGATATCGTGAAGCGCGCTTATCAGTGGGGACACCGGGCGGTGGCGATCACCGACCACGGAGTGGTGCAGAGCTTTACCGACGCCAACCACGTGTGGGACGACCTGTGGAAGGCGGAGCGGGAAAAGCGGAAGGCCGCCGGGGAGGAGGAGCCGGACCGGCAGGACTTTTTCAAGATCATCTACGGTGTGGAGGCCTATCTGGTGGACGACTTAAAGGAGATCGTCACCGGGGACAGAGGGCAGGATCTGCGGCAGGATTTTGTGGTCTTTGACCTGGAGACCACGGGCTTCTCCCCGGTGGGGAACCGCATCATCGAGATCGGCGCGGTGAAGGTTTCCGGCGGGGAGATCACGGAGCGGTTTTCTTCTTTCGTGAATCCACACGTGCCGATCCCGTTCGAGATCGAAAAGCTGACCGGGATCAGCGACGACATGGTGCTGGACGCGCCCTCCATTGAGGAGGCGCTGCCGCAGTTTCTTCAGTTTAGCCGCGGATGCGTCCTGGTGGCCCACAACGCCGGATTCGACATGAGCTTTATCCAGGAGAACTGCAGGAGGCAGGAGCTGCCCGGGGACTTTACCTATATAGATACCGTGGGGATCGCCCGGGTGCTTTTGCCCAACCAGTCCAAGCACACGCTGGACGCGGTGGCCAAGACGCTGGGCATCTCTTTAGAGAACCACCATCGAGCGGTGGATGATGCGGAGTGCACCGCGGAGATCTTTCTGCGGTTCCTCCGGATGATGGAGGAACGGGACGTCCACACGCTGGCGCAGATCAATGCCATGGGAGAGGCCAGCACGGCGGCCGTGGCCAGGATGCCCTCCCACCATGCGATCATTTTGGCCAAAAACGACATGGGAAGGATCAACCTGTACCGTCTGGTCTCCGCCTCCCACCTGACCTATTTTAACAGACGGCCCAAGATTCCCAAGAGCCTGGTGATGAAATACCGGGAGGGGCTGATCCTGGGGAGTGCCTGTGAGGCGGGGGAGCTCTATCAGGCGCTTCTGGACGGACAGAGCGACGCCCAGATCGCGCGGCTGGTGAATTTCTATGACTATCTGGAGATACAGCCCTGCGGGAACAACCAGTTTATGATCGCGTCGGACCGGGTGAGAAGCATCCATTCCCTGGAGGATATCCAGGACGTAAACCGCCGGGTGGTGGCCCTGGGAGAGCAGTTCCACAAGCCGGTGGTGGCCACCTGCGACGTGCATTTCCTGGATCCGGAGGATGAAATCTACCGCCGTATCATCATGGACGGGCGGGGGTTCGAGGACGCGGACACCCAGGCGCCCCTGTTTTTGCACACCACCGAGGAGATGCTGAAGGAGTTTGCCTATCTGGGGAGCGAGAAGGCGGAGGAGGTGGTCATCAAGAATACCAACATGATCGCGGACATGATCGAGACCATCGCCCCCGTGCGGCCGGATAAGTGTGCTCCGGTCATCCCCGACAGCGACAGGACCCTGACGGATATCTGCTACCGGAGGGCGCATGAGATCTATGGGCCTGAGCTGCCGAAGATCGTGGAGGACCGGCTGGAGCGGGAGCTTCACTCTATCATCTCCAACGGGTTTGCGGTGATGTATATCATCGCCCAGAAATTGGTGTGGAAGTCGGTGGAGGACGGGTATCTGGTGGGCTCCAGAGGATCCGTGGGGAGCTCCTTTGTGGCCACCATGTCGGGGATCACGGAAGTGAATCCGCTGAGCCCCCACTACTACTGCAGCAAATGCCACTTTGTGGATTTCGACAGCGACGAGGTGAAGGCTTACGCCGGCAGGGCGGGGATCGACATGCCGGACAGGCTCTGCCCTGTCTGCGGCGAACCGCTTCACAAGGACGGGTTTGACATTCCCTTTGAGACCTTCCTCGGGTTCAAGGGGGACAAGGAGCCGGATATCGACCTGAATTTCTCCGGCGAATACCAGTCCAAGGCCCACAAGTACACGGAGGTCATCTTTGGCGCCGGGCAGACCTTCCGGGCCGGAACGATCGGAACGGTGGCGGACAAGACGGCCTTCGGCTACGTGAAGAAATATTACGAGAACCGTGCGATCCACAAGCGCAACAGCGAGGTGGAGCGGATCTCCCTGGGATGCACCGGCGTGCGCAAGAACACCGGACAACACCCCGGCGGGATCATCGTGCTCCCGCTGGGGCAGGATATCAATTCCTTCACCCCGGTGCAGCATCCCGCCAACGATATGACCACGGACACGATCACCACCCATTTTGACTACCATTCCATCGACCACAACCTGCTGAAGCTGGATATTCTGGGGCATGATGACCCCACCATGATCCGGATGCTGCAGGATCTGACGGGACGGGATCCCCTCACGATCCCGCTGGACGGACAGGATGTGATGAGCCTGTTCCAGAACACGGACGCGCTGGGGATCACGCCGGATCAGATCGGGGGATGCCGGCTGGGAGCGCTGGGGATCCCGGAGTTCGGCACGGATTTTGCCATGCAGATGCTTCTGGACACCAAGCCCCAGGCCTTTTCCGACCTGGTGCGCATCGCCGGGCTGGCCCATGGCACCGACGTGTGGCTGGGCAACGCCC
>CANPWJ010000207.1 GCA_947584035.1 uncultured Acetatifactor sp.
TTCTACCATAGCGACAGCAAATATTCAACACGAAAAAAGACCTCCCCACCGTTTCTGATGGAGAGGTCATTCTTTTCCACATAGTTTTTCATCGGATACCTCCTACTTCGTCACGTCCTTGGCATCCACCCATCCATATACTCCGTCGCCGATGATGTGGTACGGGTGTGGTTTGCCGACGCTGAGTGCTGTTATCCTTGCGTTACAAGCCTTGGCTGCCTTTTTCTTCCCGCCGGAAATTGACCATTTCACAAAAAGCGAATTTTGTGTCAAATAATAAGCATAGCATCCCCGAAGCTAAAGAAGCGGTACCGCTCCCGGACGGCCTCCTGATACGCGTCCAGCACCTGCTCCCTTCCGGCAAACGCGCTCACCAGCATGACCAGCGTGGACTCCGGCAGGTGAAAGTTGGTGATCAGGGCGTCCATCACCTTAAACCGGTAACCGGGATAGATAAAGATCTCCGTGTTCCCACAGCCGGGACGCACGCTTCCGCTCTCGTCGGAGGCGCTCTCCACGGTCCGGCAGCTGGTGGTTCCCACACAGACGATCCTGCCGCCCGCCTGCCTGGTCCGGTTGATCCGCTCCGCCGCCTCCTCCGTGACCTGATAATATTCCGAGTGCATGTGGTGGTCGAGCACGTTCTCCTCCTTCACGGGCCGGAACGTCCCAAGCCCCACATGCAGCGTCACACAGGCGATCTGCACGCCTTTTTTTTCGATTTCGTCCAGCAGCTCTCTTGTAAAGTGGAGCCCCGCGGTGGGGGCGGCGGCAGAGCCCTCGTACCTGGCGTACACCGTCTGGTACCGGTCCCGGTCCCTGAGCTTATGGGTTATGTAGGGCGGCAGGGGCATCTCCCCCAGCCGGTCCAGCACCTCCTCAAAGATCCCCTGGTAGGTGAAGCGGATCAGGCGGTTTCCCTCCTCCACCGTCTCCAGGACCTCGGCGTGTAAAAGCCCGTCCCCAAAGACCAGGCGGCTGCCGGGTCTGCACTTCTTCCCCGGCCTGACCAGAGTTTCCCACACGTCGCCCTCCCGCCGCTTCAGGAGCAGGACCTCCACATGGGCTCCCGTCTCCTGGCGCTCTCCCAGCAGCCGGGCCGGGATGACCTTGGTGTCGTTCAGCACCAGGCAGTCCCCGGGTTTCAGATAGTCCGCCACCTCCCGGAAAACATGGTGGGAAACTCTGCCCGTCTGCCGATCCAGCACCAGAAGCCGCGAGGCAGAGCGGTCCTCCAGGGGATCCTGCGCGATCAGCTCCTTGGGAAGCTCAAAGAAAAAATCCGATTTTTTCAGCGTCTGTCGTTGGGTGCCGGCCATCACAGGGAAGCTCCTTCCGCAAACGCGCGGTAGCCCCGGTAAGCCTCATAGATATCCGCCTTGCTGGTGGCCTCCCAGGGCGCGTGCATATTCAGGACAGCCACGCCGCTATCAATGACATTCATTCCGTAGAGCGCCAGGATATAGGCGATGGTCCCGCCGCCGCCCAAGTCCACTCTCCCCAGCTCCGCCGTCTGGAAGTTTACCTTCTGCCGTTCCAGCAGCGCGCGGAGGTGCGCGATATATTCCGCGTTGGCGTCGTTGGAACCGGACTTGCCCCGGGATCCGGTAAATTTATTGAACACCATGCCGCAGCCCAGATAAGCCACATTCTTTTTGTCAAAGCTGGCCGCGTAGGTGGGATCGAAGGCGCTGCTCACATCGGAGGAGAGCATACAGCTCTGTGCCAGGCACCTGCGCAGAGCCAGCTCGCTGTACTCTCCGGTCAGATTCATCACCTCGGCCACGGTGTTCTCAAAGAAGCGGGACTGCATTCCGGTGGCCCCCACGGAGCCGATCTCCTCCTTGTCCACCAGGATACAGCACAGCGTGCGGTCCGTCCGCTCCGTGTCCAGCATGGCCTTCATGGAGGTAAAGGCGCAGACCCGGTCGTCCTGGCCGTAGGCCAGGATCATGCTCCTGTCCAGGCCGGCCTCCCGCGCTTTCCCGGCGGGTACCACCTCCAGCTCCGCGGAGAGGAAATCCTCCTCCTCCCATCCGTACTGCTCCTTCAGGATGGACAGAACGCCCTTCTTTACGGCGTCTTTTCCGGCGGAGCTCTCCTCGTCCTTCTTCTTTTTCTTTCTGCCCTCACCGTTTTTCTCCGGGCGTTCCTTCTCCTCGGAGGCAGCGCCGATCTGAAGCGGCTTGCTGCCGATGATGATGTCCAGCGCCTCCCCCTCGATCACCTTGGCCGCCTTCTTCTCCAGCTGCTCCTGCGCCAGATGGATCAGGAGGTCGGACACAAAGAATACGGGATCGTCCTCGTCCTCGCCGATACAGACCTCCAACGTGGTGCCGTCCTTTTTGACCACTACGCCGTGGATGGCCAGGGGAATGGTGACCCACTGGTACTTCTTCACCCCGCCGTAGTAGTGGGTGTCCAGATAGGCGAAGCCTCCCTCTTCATAGAGGGGATTCTGCTTCACATCCAGCCTGGGGCTGTCGATATGGGCTCCCAGGATATTGAGCCCCTCCGTCAGGGGCTTCTCCCCCATCTGGAACATCACCACGGCCTTGTTCATCCAGACACGGTAGATCCGGTCGCCGGGCTTTAAGACCGTCCCCTCCCGGACCGCCTTCTCCAGCTCCAGATAGCCGTGCTTTTCCAGGGTGTTTACGATCGTGTCCACGCACTCCCGTTCCGTCTTGCCGTGATCGAGAAACTCCCGGTATTCCTGACAGAGCTTCTCCAGTTTCTTCAAGTGTTTGGAGTCATAGGTCTCCCATGTGTTCTTCTTTTCCATTCTCGCTTTCCCTCATCGCTCTCTCTTACTGCCGCAGCTCGATCCCCATCTGTTCCAGTCCGTTCAGGATCTTCTTCATGGCCGCGGTGATATCGCTCTCCTCCAGCGTCCGGTCCTTCGCCCGGAAGGTGATGGAGTAGGCCAACGACTTAAAGCCCTTCTGGATCTGCTCGCCCTCGTAAAGGTCAAAGAGCTCGTAGGACTCCAGGATCTTGCCGCCCCGCTGTTCGATCATCCGCTCGATCTGCCCCGCCAGGATCTCCTTGGGCACCACCATGCTGATATCCCGGCTGACCGCCGGATATCGGGCCACTCCCGTGTACTTGCGGTCAAAGGTGGTGAGCGGAAGCACGCTGGGAATATCGATCACTGCCACATAGGCCCGCTGGCCGATGCCATACTGATCCAGCACCTCCGGATGGACCTCCCCCAGATAGCCCACTTCGGTCCCCTGGTACCCAATCAGTGCCTGGCGTCCGGGGTGGAGGAACGGTTTGCCGGCGTCCGGATCGTACTCCTTTTTGGCCTTCATGCCCACGGCCTCAAAGAATTCCTCCACCACGCCCTTCATGGTGAAAAAGTCCCCTTCCCCGTAAAAGCCCAGGACAAACTGCGTGCGCTCGTCCGGATAATCCGTCACCGGCAGGGACTTGGGCAGGTAAATATTCCCCAGCTCGTAGAGCTTCACGTTTTTATTCCGGCGGTTGTAGTTGGTGGCAAGGCTGGTCAGCATCCCGTTTAAGGGGATGGTCCGCATCACGGAAAAATCCTCCCCCAGAGGGTTGGAGATCGTCACCGCCCGGCGCAGCGGATCGTCCTCGGACAGGCGCAGCCTGTCAAACACCTTCGGGCTCTCGAAGGAATAGGTCATGGCCTGGGAGAATCCGCAGTACTCCGCGATATCCCTCGCCTTACTCTCGATCAGCATCTTGTAGGTCAGCTTGCCGGTGGTGGCTTCCCCGCTGGGAAGTGTGGTGGGGATCCGGTCGTAGCCGTAGAATCTCGCCACCTCCTCCGCCAAGTCCGCAATACCGATCAGATCCTGCCGGAAGGAAGGGATCTCCACCTCCCGCGTATCCTCATGGTACACCAGATCCTCCTGCCGGAAGATCCTGAGCATCTCCTGTTCCTCCACCTGCGTGCCCAGCAGCCGGTTGATGCGCTCCGGCTGAAAAGGGATCCGGCGCAGGGGCACAAGCGGCACCTTCACATCCACGACTCCGCCCACTACCTCGCCGCAGCCCAGCTCCTCGATCAGCTGGCATGCGCGGTTGATCGCCTCCTCGGCCGTGCGGGGATCCAGGCCCTTCTCAAATTTCCCGGAGGCGTCGGTGCGCAGACCGATCCGCTTCGCGGACTTACGGATATTCGCTCCGTTGAAGATGGCGGCCTCGAAGAGAACGGTTTTTACGCTGTCGGTGATCTTGGAATTTTCGCCGCCCATGATCCCGGCGATACCGATCTCCTTCTCCGCGTCGCAGATCATCAGCACATCGCTGTCCATCCGGCGGATCTGGCCGTCCAGGGTCTGAAATTCGTCCCCGTCCCCGGCGCGGCG
>CANPWJ010000208.1 GCA_947584035.1 uncultured Acetatifactor sp.
CCCCACCTTCCTGCGCCGGAAGATCGCCGCCTGGGTGGGGTTCAGCCCGGAGATCTCCCGCCCCTCCACCGACACCTTTCCCTCCGTAGGCTTCTCCACTCCGCCCAGGATGTGCAGAAGCGTAGATTTCCCCGAGCCGGAGGCCCCCACAACCGCCACAAACTCCCCCGCCTCCACCGAGAGGTCGATCCCGTTTAAGGCATTCACCTGGGCCGCGCCGGAGCGATACCGCTTCCGGATCCCCTCACATCGTAAAATTTCCATAAGCATGTCTCCTTTCGCTATCGTCTGCAGAACATTCTACCAGAGAAAAGTGACAGCTCAGTGACAGTAGAACCGGATCGTAAAACAGGCTCCCCCGCCCGGAAGATTCTCCGCAAGAAGCGTGCCGTTCTGAAGCGCAATGAGCTCCTTCGCCAGGGAAAGGCCAATCCCGATCCCGCCGGCCGCGGCGTTTTCCCCGCGGTAGAAGCGCTCAAAGAGATGGGGAATATCCCGCTTTGCAAAGCCCGGCCCCTCATCCCAGATCCGGATGCCCGCGTAGATGGGGTTGCCCTCGTAGCGCATATGGATCCGGCTCCCCTCCGGCGCGTGCTCCGCGCAGTTTTTGATCAGGTTCATCACGGCCTCCATGGTCCATTCCAGATCCGCCAGGATCCGGACCTCCCCCAGCTCCGGCAGAGAGACCGACACCCTTCTCTGCTCCAGGACATCGCACAGATTGTCCGACGCCAGGGAAAGCAGCGTAAAGACATCCACCTCCCGCCGCTCCAGCGTCAGGGCGCTCCCGTCCACCCGTGCCAGGAGAAGGAGCGCCTCCTCCAGCCGTTCCAGCCGAAGCAGCTGCTGTTCCATCTGCTCCAAATGCGAGAGCCGCGCCGCCGAATCGGCTGCATCCTCCGGGCGCTTCAGAAGCTGGAGACGCAGGGAGAGGGAGGTGATGGGCGTCTTTAACTGGTGGGCGATGTTGGACAGATTTTCCGCGTAATTTTTCCGGGTCTCCAGCGCGGCGTCCCGGGTCTGCCTTAAGGCGGTGACCGTCTTGTAGATCTCATCCTGCAGACGGAAGATCTCCCCCTCTCCGCTCTCCAGGAGACTGCCGCTCTCCCCCAGGTTTACCCGCTCCAGATATTCCGTCAGGCTCCGAAGCCGCCGGTTCTGCCGAAACCGCCGGATCCCGGACCAGAATCCGGACAAAAAGACGCCGGCCAAAAAGCCGGCGGCGATCCATCCCCACCTCATACCGCATCCTCCAATCGATATCCGATACTCCTGACGGTCTTTAGACATGCCGGTCTGCCCAGCTTTTCCCGCAGCCGTTTCATGGCCACCGTCAGCGTGTTGTCGTTCACAAAATTTCCGTTCTCGTCCCAAAGACGCTCCAGCAGCTGGCTGCGGGTGACCGTCCGCCCCTTGTTCCGCATCAGGAAAAGCAAAAGCTGGTATTCCAGAGGGCTCAGGGGTACCTCCTCCGCCTCCAGAGTGACCACGGCCCGTCTTTGGTCCACTGTGATCCCGCCGCAGGAGAGCGTATCCCCGGCCCCTTCCCCCGCTCTCCGCAGGATCGCCCGGATCCGGGAGTAGAGGATTTCCAGATCAAAGGGCTTGGTCACATAATCGTCCGCACCGCACTGAAAGCCGCGGACCACCTCCCCGGCATCCCCCTTGACCGTGAGAAACAGGATCGGCAGCTCCTTCCATCGGGCGCGCATCCATCGGCACAGGGCATCCCCGCTCCCGTCCGGCATACTCCAGTCCAGCAGCACCACGGCCGGAAGCCGCTTCTCCAGCGCCCGCCTGGCCTCCGCCACCGTCGGAAGGACCGACACCTGACAGCCCTTCCCTTCCAGATAAGTCTTTACGGCCGATGCGATCGCCGCGTCATCCTCCATGTAATAGCAGTCAATGCGACCGCCGCTTAACTTCCCGCTGTCCATCCCTTTCCTCCTCCGCGCGGCCGCGTCTCACCGGCCGGTGAAAAACCCTTGCTTCGTGCCGTCGTTACAGAGCCCATAGCGCAGCAGCTTCTCCTGGGAGCCCATCCTCCACCGATACGCGTCCGGCCACCATTCCAAAAATGCCCGGTCCAGCTGCTCTGCCTCCGTCTCCGGCAGATAGAGGGTAAAGGTTTCTCCGCCCACCAGGCCCAGGGGCTCCGCCGTGAAGCAGCGCACCCCGTCCTGGATCCACTCCCTTCCCGCCTCCTCATAGTCCAGCTCCTCCAGCGTCATGGAGCAGGAGGTAGCCGTCAGAGGCGTCCGCTCCCCGAAGCGCCCGGTGAAATCACAGCGGTAGGACGTGCCCCGGGGGTACCCGGGACCGGTCACATTGTCGTTGTCCTCGTAGCTCCCCGCAAAGGAGCCGTCCGGGTACAGGGTCAGACGCGTCCCCCAGGAGCCGGCGCCGCTGGCAAACAGCAGCTCCAACGGCTGTCCGTCCGCAAAGAACCCGTCCCCTTCCGCCGGGGCGGTCGAAAGGCGCTCCTCCGCCTCCACGGCGGCTTCCTCCTTCCGACTTCCGCCCGCAGCGCCCGCTTCCATCGGTTCCGCGGCGGTTTCCTCCTTCCGGCTTCCGCCCACCTCGCCCGCTTCCATCGGTTTTGGATCCGTCATCAGGCAGACCACAGCCGCCGCGGAGGCCGCCAGGACCAGAAGGCACAGCCAGAAGGAGGGCTTCCGGTAGTTCATCACACGCCGCACCCGCTCTTTGACGCCCGCCTCACCAAAGGCCAGCGGGGAGACGGCGCCGGGGCGGCGGGAGCCGCGGATACTGCAGTTTAGGAGCGCCCGGGAATACGCCCTCCTCTCCTCCCGCTCCATGGTCCGAATCACCCGCTCGTCACAGGCCGTCTCCAGATCCCGGCAGAACAGCCCATAGGCCGCCCAGAACAGGGGATGGAACCAGCAGACGGACAGCAGCACAAAGCCAAACG
Organism: uncultured Acetatifactor sp.; assembly: GCA_947584035.1. Taxonomy (GTDB): domain Bacteria; phylum Bacillota; class Clostridia; order Lachnospirales; family Lachnospiraceae; genus Acetatifactor. The sequence goes on from CANPWJ010000208.1 coordinate 2,933, forward strand.
GTTTCCACCAATGATCCCTCCGCCGAATATGGGCCCGCTCATGGGCGATCACATACGCCCGGTCCGCGTCGTCCATATCGTAGGGAAGATAGATGCAGGGCCGCAGGATCCCCAGCACAAAGGGGAAACGCACCCGGTCGCTCTGGCGGATATCCGCCTCCAGGAGCGTGGCGGTGGCGACCCTGCGCCGCAGAAGCACATAACTCCCCAGGGCATAGGCCAGCAGGACGAACACGCCGGCACACCATACCCGGGACAGAACAAAGGACCAGATCTGCGTGGGGTTTACGCTGCCTCCGGGTGTGGGCGCCAGAGAGGAAAGCAGGACGGGATTTACCGCCCGGTCCACCGGCTCCACCCCGCTTTGGATCCGCGGCGCGGCGGTATAGAGGATCTCCTGGGGAAAGGTTCTGGCGCTGGGAACCAGGCTAAAAACGCTCTCCCAGGACACCGGACAGATCAGGCGCAGCGCGGCAAGCCCCCACAGGACACAGAAGATCCGCCGCGGCGCGTTCCGAAAGACCGCCCGTATCAGAAGGACCGCCAGGACAAACCAGCCGGCCGTAATGCTGCGATTTACCAATTCCAAAAAGACCGTTTCCATCTTCAGCCTCCTCTCCCGGGCAGCTCCTGCCCTACTCTCCGATGATCCTCAGGATCTCCTCCACCTCGTCGTCGGAAAGCTTCTGACGGCGGGCGAACGCCGCCACAAACGCCGGAAGGGAGCCCTCAAAGGTCTTTTCCAGCATCTCCTCCATCTGGGCCACCTGGATCTCCTCCTTGCTGACCAGGGAGGTCACGATGGCGTTTTCATTCCGGACCACTCCCCGGTCGCTCAGGCGCCGGATGACGGTGTAAGTCGTCGTCCGGCTCCACCCGAGCTCCTCCCTGCAGATCTGTGCCAGCCGGGTACTGTTGATGGGCTCGTACTTCCACAGGATCAGACAGAACCGATATTCACTCTCAAACACTTTCGGGGGCTGCACAGAGCCACCTCCTTCCGCAAATTATTCCGCTTTGGATCCGATGCGTCCTCCCGGAAACCAAAACGTCTAACCCGTTAGACCTAATGATAAGTCTAATGGATTAGACGTCCTATGTCAAGCCCTTTGTCAAATTCTTTGTCCCGTTCTTTTAAAATCGTCTGTGGCTTCTCACATCTCTATCCGCACCAGCTCCCGGCAGCGGTTCAGCACCGCATAGAGCTCCTGTGGCCGGGGCATGGCAAGATTGCCGGGAAGGGCTTCGCCCTCTCTGCCCGCAGCACTGCTCTCCCCGCCAAAAAATGCGCCGAAGCCCCGTTCGCCGATCCGCCGGTACAGGCCCTCCACCGCTTCCCGGACGGTCTTTTTCCCGTCGAACACCTGCAGCTTCATGTATTTG
>CANPWJ010000209.1 GCA_947584035.1 uncultured Acetatifactor sp.
CGCTTCAGCTCCTCGATCTCATCAAACACCACGTCGTTGAGCACCTTGATGTAGGTGCCCTTCATGCCGGAGGAGCGGGACTCGATGACGCCGGCGCTCTCAAACTTGCGCAGGGCGTTCACGATGACGGACCGGGTGATCCCCACGCGGTCGGCGATCTTGCTGGCCACCAGGATCCCCTCCATCCCGTTCAGCTCGTCGAAAATGTGGGTAATGGCCTCCATCTCCGAAAAAGACAGGGTGCTGATCGCGGACTTCACCACCGCCACCTTGCGGCTCTCCTCCGCGTTCTCCTCGTTGACGGCCCGGAGCATCTCCAGCCCCACCACCGTGCTCCCGTACTCGCAGAGGATGATGTCGTCGATATCGTACTGCTCGTCGCATTTGTAGATAAAGAGCGTCCCCAGGCGCTCCCCCGCGATCTCGATGGGTGTGATGATCGCTTCAAACCTCCGGGTGTCGATGGACTCAAATCCTAGAGTCTCCAGGTTGACGTTTTCCTTGGTGGAGAGGACGCCAAGCAGCCTTTCATTCAGCATGTTGTCGATAAATCCGCCCACTTCCTCGTCGATCAGCTCGGTGATCGGCTCGATGCCGTCCAGCTTTCCCACGCCCAGGACCTTGCCCTTCCTGCTGATGACCAGTACGTTGGAACTCAGGATCTCCCGCATCACGCTGCAAATATCGTTGAACACTACCTTACTGGAATTGTTGTTGTGAAGAAGCTTCTCGATCTTCCTCGTCTTATCCAGCAACTGTACGCTGCTCATACATGTCCCTCCGTTTCCGAAGCCTTCCGGCCCTCCAGGGCTCTCCCGCCAGGACCGTCCTGTGCCTCCGCGAAGCCCCGCTGGAGTGTCATCACCTGTAAACAGTGTTATTTTATCACAAATAAACTCCATTTTCAATGTTAATTTTGTGGATTTATTTGTATTTTTCACAATTTATTAGACAATTCAGACACCAACGGGCATACAGGGACAACTGTATGGAAATTTTTTCTTATTGCATGGTTTGTCTATTGCTGCACCGCTTTTTCCTTCCGGCTCTCCACATAGCCGCACTGTTCGTCGGAGCAGACCAGCCGGTTTCCCTTCTCCAGAAGCGGCGCGCCGCACCGGGGACAGTTTTCGCCCGCCGGCTTCTGCCAGGTCATAAACTCACACTCGGGATAGCCGCTGCAGCCGTAATATCTTCTGCCCTTTCTGGTCATCTTGATGACAATATCCCTGCCGCACTTGGGGCAGCTTACGCCGGTCTTTTCATAGTAGGGCTTGGTGTTCCGGCACTCCGGGAAGCCGGGACAGGCCAGGAAGCGTCCGTGCGGGCCGTATTTGATCACCATGTTCCTGCCGCACAGGTCGCACACCTCGTCGGACTCTTCATCCGCTATGGTCACCTTGGACAATTCCTCCTCGGCGTTCTTCACCGCCTCGTCCAGATCCGGATAGAAGTTGGACACGACGGTTTTCCAGCGGACATTCCCCTCCTCCACGCCGTCTAAGAGGGCTTCCATGTTGGCGGTAAAGTTTACATCCACGATGCTGGGGAACGCCTCCCGCATCATGTGGTTGACCACCTCCCCCAGCTCCGTCACGTACAGGTTCCGGTTCTCCTTGGTCACGTAGCGTCTGGCGAGGATCGTGGTGATGGTGGGGGCATAGGTGCTGGGACGTCCGATCCCCAGCTCCTCCAGCGCCCGCACCAGGGACGCCTCGGTGTAGTGGGCGGGCGGCTGGGTGAAATGCTGCTTCGGGTCAAAGGAGACGAAGTCCAGCTCACTTCCGGGGGTAAGCTCCCCCGAGAGCACGTTTTCCTCCTCCTTCTCCTCCTCCGGGACGTACACACTCATAAAACCGTCAAACAACATACGAGAAGCCGCCATGGTAAACAGATGCTCCCCCGCCCGGATCCGGACGGAGGTGGTCTCGTATCGGGCGGCGCTCATGCGGCTGGCCACAAAGCGCTTCCACACCAGCTGGTACAGGCGGAAAAGATCCCTGGGGAGCTGCTCCTTGATCCCAGCGGGGATCCGCTCCACCTCGGTGGGACGGATGGCCTCGTGGGCGTCCTGGATCTTCTGCTTCGCCTTCTTTTCCGAGGCGCTGCCCAGCTCATATTCGGGACCGTAGTGGGCGTCGATGAACGCCTTCGCCATGGCCTCGGCCTCCTCGGACACACGGGTGGAGTCGGTACGCAGATAGGTGATCAGGCCCACGGTACCCTCCCCCTTGATATCCACTCCCTCATAGAGCTGCTGGGCTAAACGCATGGTTTTCTGGGTGGAGAAGCCCAGCACCTTGCTGGCCTCCTGCTGCAGGGTGGAGGTGGTGAAGGGCAGGGGCGCCTTCTTCTGCCGCTCTCCCTTCTTTACCTCCTCCACGCGATAGACCGCGCCCTCCAGGGACGCCAGGATCTGGTCCATCTGCGCCTTGTCGGTGATGGCCGCCTTTTTCCCGCCGCTTCCATAATATTTGGCCGTGATCGGCTTCTTCTCGCCCTTCCGCTTCAGATCCACGTCCAGCGTCCAGTATTCCTCCGGGATAAAGGCGGCGATCTCCTCCTCCCGGTCGCAGATAATGCGCAGCGCCACGGACTGCACCCGCCCGGCGCTCAGCCCCCGCTTGATCTTCGCCCAGAGCAGCGGGGATATGCGGTAGCCCACCATGCGGTCGAGCACTCTTCTGGCCTGCTGGGCGTCCACCAGGTTCATGTCGATCTCCCGAGCGTTCTTTAAGGATTCCTTCACCGCCGTCTTGGTGATCTCGTTGAACGTGATGCGGTAGACTTTTTTGTCCTCCAGCTTCAGCGCGTGGTACAGGTGCCAGGAGATCGCTTCCCCCTCCCGGTCCGGGTCGGTGGCAAGATAGATCTTCTCCGCCTTTTTGACTTCCTTTCGCAGGTTGGCGAGGATGTCCCCCTTCCCCCGGATCGTGATATACTTGGGCTCATAGCCGTGCTCCACATCGATCCCCAGCTGGCTCTTGGGAAGGTCGCGCACATGGCCGTTGCTGGCCATGACCTCATAGCTGGAACCCAGGAATTTTTTAATGGTCTTTACCTTTGCAGGTGACTCCACGATTACTAAATACTTTGCCATTGATCTCTCCCCTTGCAGGATCCGCCTGATCTTTCAGTGAATCGTGAAACACTATACACCAAAAAAAAAGGGGACGCAAGTTTTTTTAGAAATTTTTAATAGAAAAAGGACCGGCTGCTTCCGCATCCGGTCCTTCCGGGTTGGGCTATTCTCTTCCAATCGTCAACAGCTGATAGGGGAATCGAACCCCTGTTTCCGCCGTGAGAGGGCGGCGTCTTAACCGCTTGACCAATCAGCCATCTGCCTGTTCTGCCGCTCCGCGCCGACGATCCTGCCCGTCCTGCGGGCGCCGCATCAACAGTACTTGTCTATCATAATACATCCCACAGGAAAATGCAAGTACTTTTTTTGAGATTTTTTACAAATCAAACAGACTGAGCTGGTTGGACTCCGGAAGCTTCCCTAAAAGCCCCAGCTCCCCCAGCAGATCCGCGATCGTCTTGGAAACCTTCGTCCTCTGGATAAAGTCCTCCTTGGACAGAAACGGGCCGTCCTTGGCGGCTTCCACAATGGCATCCGCCGCCTTCTCCCCCAGTCCCTCAATGCTGTTTAAGGAGGGCATCAGCCGGCCGTCCACGATCTGGAAGGAGCGGGACTGGGCCGTAAAGATATCGATGGGCTCAAACTCAAACCCTCTGGCGTACATCTCCTGAACCACCCGCATATCGCTGTAGGCGTCCTTCTCGCGGTTGCTCAGCTCGTCCATGCGTTTCTTGTAGTCCGCCATCCGGCTCTCCAGATGGGCCGGGCCCTGGCACATGAGCTCATAGGAAAATGCCTTGGCGCGGATGCTGAAGTAGGCGCCGTAATAGGCCAGCGGATAATGGATCTTGCAGTAGGCGATCCGCCACGCCATCATCACGTAAGCCGCCGCGTGGGCTTTGGGGAACATATATTTGATCTTCTCGCAGGACCAGATGTACCAGTCCGGCACCCCGTGCTCCTGCATGTCCGCCTTCCACTGGGGCCACTTGTCGCATTTGCCCTTGGCCACCGTCCCCTTCCGCACTGCCTCCATGATCTTGAACGACTCCTCCGACTCCACACCCATCTGGATCAGGTAGGTCATAATGTCGTCCCGGGTACAGATCGCGGTGGAGATGGTGGCCTTCCCCTCCTGGATCAGGGTCTGAGCGTTTCCCAGCCACACGTCCGTCCCGTGGGCCAGGCCGGCGATCCGCACCAGGTC
>CANPWJ010000210.1 GCA_947584035.1 uncultured Acetatifactor sp.
AAAGCGCTCCCCCCACACCAGCGGCACCAGGGACATGAAAAAAACGGAGGAAAAGGTCCCCTGCCAGGCAAACCACTGTACTCTCGCGCAGGAGTAGGCGCCCTTCAACGCCCCGACCATCCCGGGCTCTTCACGCAGCGCCCTCTGGACAAAGCCGCCGTAATTGTAATCGTCGTACCAGGGCACCGCATAGCGGGCGATGCGCAGCAACGGGATCAGCGCCAGCACCAGCACCAGCCCAAAGAGCGCCGACACGATCCGCCTGTCCGGAACCCACATACATCGTTTTTTCACCTGCTCCAACCGCTTCTTCATACTTACCGTCTCCCCTGCCATGGGATGTCTGCAAAACACCGGCTTCTTCAAAAGGGTGCTTCCCGCAAACGTCCGTCTCTCACAGTACGTCCGCGAAATGCACCTTCAGCCGTTTAAACACCAGCGCTCCCAAGCCGAACAGCACCACCGTCACGATCCAGAAATACATGGTGGAAAAGAAATCCTGAAAAAACCACTCCCGCTCATAGATCGCGCTGCGATAGCCGTTTACGATGTAGACCATGGGATTTAATTTTAGGACCGGCACCACCCAGCTGTCCCCCAGGGACTGGATATCCCACAGGATGGGCGTCGCCCACATGCCGATCTGCAGGGCGATGTTGATGATCTGGGACAGATCCTTAAAAAATACCACGATGGCGCAGGTGGTATAGCTGAGCGCCAGCACAAAGATGAACAGGCACACGCTGTAGTAGAGCAGCTGCAGCATGTACACGTTCGGATAGTACCCGTAGACCGCCGCCACGATCAGCAGGACCCCTACAAAAAACACATGGATAAAGGTCGCCGCTATGATCTTGATGATCGGCAGGATACTGATCTTGAATACGACCTTCTTCACCAGATAATGATACTCCAGGAGGGCGTTCGTCCCGTTGTTCAGCGCCTCGCTGAAATAGAACCAGGGCACCAGCCCCGCCGTCAAAAACAGCACGAAGGGCACTTCTCCGCCTCCCCGGAGCGCAGGGCCGGTACTTTTGTAGATCCGGTCAAATACAATATAGTACATGACCACCGTCACCACCGGCTGGGCCATGGCCCATACCGCCCCCAGGTAAGAACCGGCGTACCGCTTCTTAAAGTCATTCTTCGCCAGCTTCCAGATGAGATGTCTGCTCTGGAACAGCTCCGCCGGCAGCACGGTCACCTTGTCATACCATTTCACGAAGGCCGCGCAGGACACCGCGATCACCGCGCAGGAAATCACCTTCTTCAAAAGCTCTTCCTCCGGATCCGCGCCGGGGTTGTCATGCACCAGAATGATCGCCGCCATGGCGGCCGCTAAAATGACAAAAACGGCAATTCCAATCCGCTTACTCTTCCTCATATGGCCCGTTACCTTTCCTCGCACAGGAATACCCTCTACACGCTACTCATAACGGATATTCATGTCCACATTTCCTTCGATCCCGTCGATCCGCCCCTTGGAGGTATACTGCCACATCCGGTAGTAGCCCTGATACAGGGGAACATCCCGATACTCCGCGAGCCAGATAAAATACGGATCCAGCCTGTCCATGTCCAGATTGTTGTTATACCAGTTGCGGCTGGCGTAAATCCCCGCCGGGTAATCGGCATTTTCGATCGTCCGGCAGAACGCCTCGCAGACTTGTGTCCGGGTCTCCCGGTCCAGGCCGTCCGCGCGCCCGTTCCCCCCGGCGCCCTCCGTGTCGATAAAGATCGGATAGTTGATCCGGTGCTCCCGCACCAGAGCGAGCACCACAGACGCCTCCTCCACCGCTTCCACCTCGTTGGTGGCCTGGGTAAAGAAGTACACGCCGATGTCAATCCCGGCGTTTGCGGCCCCCTTCACATTCTCCATGAAATAGGGATCCTCCACCAGACTGCCCGTGACGGAGCCCCGGTATCCCGCGCGGATAATGGCAAAATCCACGCCGGCCTTTTTCACCTTGTCCCAGTCGATGGTGCCGTTCCACTTTGAGACATCAATCCCCACCGTGGCCTCTCCGCTCACGCTCTGCAGCCGCTGGATCTCAGTTTTATCCGCGTCCGCCCGCGCCTCCTTCACACCGGAATCCTCGGCCTCGGCGTCGATCTCGTCCTCCGTCCGGATCAGCAGGGAGATATCTTCTATGGCCAGATATTCCACCTTGTCCTTGACCCGCACGCGGGTAGGCGTGACCGGCACCTTGTACCCGGAGATCGGCTTGAGCTCCACGAAATATTCTCCCGCGTCCAGATCCCCTATATACAGGATCCCGTCCTGATCCAGATCCTTATACTCCCCCAGGTTCTCCAGCTCCACGAAAAAGCTCTCGCCCGTCACCGGCTTCCCCTCCCGGTCCACCACCTGTATGCGAAGATCCTTCTCCACAGAGGTGACGATCAGAGAGAGGCTGTTGCTCTGATCCCTTGCCTCCTGCAACACGGGATCGACCTCCTTGTCAAAGAAGCTGTCATCCCACAGAAAGGCCGACAGGTCGTCTCCGATCTGGCCGCTTGCGGCTGTCGGGCCGTCTCCGGAGGCTTCCGCCTCCTCCGTCTGCGGCACCGTCGGCCGAGGACGGTCCGAATTTCCATTCCGCCCGTCCGAATTGGTGTAAAATACCAGCAGAGACACCGCCAGGATCACCGCCAGAGACCCCAGGATCGTCAGACGCCGAAGTTTTGCATCCATTCTTAGCCTCCAGACTGCGGGTCAAAAATTTGGCGAATGGGAACGACATACATCGTCCCCATCTCCTGCGCCCGCAACCTATATTGTCCGGTCAGTTCCTACCGGTTCCCATACATCTCGGCATAATATTTCTGATAATCGCCGCTGGTGACGTTCCGCATCCAGTCCTCATGCTCAAAAAACCACTGGATGGTCTTTCGGATGCCGTCCTTAAACATCGTCTCCGGGTACCACCCGATCTCCTTCTTGATCTTGTCCGGGGCGATCGCATACCTCCGGTCATGCCCCTTCCGGTCCTCCACATAGGTGATCAGGCCCTCGTTCACCAGCGCCTTGCGGGGATCCCCTTCGGGCAGCATCTCCTGTAGCGTCTCCAGAATGATCCGGACGATCTCGATATTCTGCTTCTCATTGTGGCCGCCGATATTGTAAGTCTCAAACAGCCTTCCCTGCTCCTGCACCATATCAATGGCCTTGGCGTGATCCTCCACATACAGCCAGTCGCGGACATTCCTGCCGTCCCCGTAGACCGGAAGCTTCTTGCCCTGCAGGGCATTGTTGATGATCAAAGGGATCAGCTTCTCCGGAAACTGATAAGGCCCGTAGTTGTTGGAGCAGTTGGTGATATTGGCCGGGAAGCGGTACGTGTCCATGTACGCCTTCACCAGCATGTCCGAGCTGGCCTTGCTGGCGGAATAGGGGCTGTGCGGATCGTAGGGTGTGGTCTCGTAAAAAAAGGCGTTGTCATCGTCCGGCAGAGAGCCATACACCTCGTCCGTGGACACATGCAGAAACTTTTTGTCCTCCCGGAAGCTCCCGTCCGGAAGCTCCCAGGCGGCTTTCGCACAGTTGAGCATCACCGCCGTCCCCAGGACATTGGTCTGGACAAACACCTCCGGGTTGCGGATGCTTCGGTCCACATGGCTTTCCGCCGCGAAATGCACCACCCGGTCGATCTCATTTTGGGCAAAGATCTCCGCGATTGCCTCCTTGTCGCAGATATCCGCCTTTACAAAGGTATAGTTGCCGCGGTTCTCCACATCCTTCAGATTCTCCAGATTTCCCGCATAGGTCAGAGCGTCCACATTGATGATGCGGATCTCGTCCCCGTACTTCCGAAACATGTAATGAATATAGTTGGAGCCGATAAAACCAGCGCCCCCTGTCACCAAATAAGTCCTCATCTTGATTCTTAACTCCTGTCCGCCGCCTGTCCACTGTCCTGTCCCCGCGGCTTTTTCTCCTCAAAGTACCATAAAAGTATAACACAAGCCCTTCCTGTCCGGCTATAAAAATCGGTCCGTCTCTCCGGCCCGGGGCATCAATACCCCATGTAGCTGATATTCATATCCACATCTCCGCTGATGCCGCTGACACGGCCCTTGGAGGTATACTGCCATATATCGTACCGACCGTTATAGGAGGGCGCCGCCGCATACTGGGCCAGCCAGATCTTGTACGCACCCAGCGCGCCGGGGTTCAGCTTGGAATTCAGCCAGGTCTTGTTGGCGTAGATCCCCGCCGTGTAGCCGCCGTTCTGAATGGTGGCACAGAATGCCTTGCAGATGGCGGTCCTGGTAG
>CANPWJ010000211.1 GCA_947584035.1 uncultured Acetatifactor sp.
TGATGCCGGTCCTGGTAGAGCCCAGGTTCACGGAGCTGCAGACCCTCTCCGTGGCGGAGAGCGCCTGTGGGATGGAGCGGATCAGAAGCTCGTCCGCCGCCGTCATCCCCTTGCTCACCAGCGCGGAATATCCGCCGATAAAGTTGACTCCCACCTCGTGGGCCACCTTGTCCAGCGTGTTCGCGATCCCCGCGAAGTCCTCCTCGCTCCTGCAGGCCGCCCCGCCCACCAGAGCGATGGGGGTCACCGAGATCCGCTTGTTCACGATGGGGATGCCAAACTCTCGGGAGATCTCCTCCCCCGTGCGCACCAGATCCTTGGCCGACTCATAGATCTTCTGATAGATCTTCTCGTTCAGACGTTTCAAATCGGAGTCGATGCAGTCTAACAGGCTGATCCCCAGCGTGATCGTGCGCACATCCAAGTTTTCCTCCTCGATCATCTTGTTGGTCTCTGTCACTTCATACAGGTTAATCATAGCGTGGTCTCCTTAAATGCGGTGCATCTTGTCAAAGATCTCTTCCTTCTGGCACTTGATGACGACGCCGATCTCCTCCCCGAGCGCGGCCAGCTCATCCGCCATGTCCCCAAACGCCTTCGCCGTGCGGTTGGTGTCCACAATCATCATCATATTAAAATAATCCTGCACAATGGTCTGGGAAATGTCCAGAATATTGATCCCGTTCTCCGCCAGATAGGTACATACCTTCGCGATAATGCCCACGGTGTCCTTTCCCACTACTGTAATGATCGTCCTTTTCATCCTTCTTTTCCGCCTTTCCTTCTTCCTTGCCGCCGTCCGCTTCCGCCCTGGCCTTCCTCACGCGATATTGACCACGGGCGACACCTCGCTGCGCTTGGCCACCATCATCCGAAAATCCTCCGCCCGATAGGGGCTGTCCCCCAGGCGGACCTCCATGCGGACCGTCTCATAGGCCAGCTCCGGCAGATTGTTCTCCTTGCTGAGATGCCCAAGCACCACCGTCTGGAGCTTGTCGTGAAGCAGTCTGCAGAGCAGTCTGCCGGAATTTTCGTTGGAGAGATGCCCCCGGTCCCCCAGGATCCTCTGCTTCAGATAATACGGATAGGGCCCCACCTGGAGCATGTTGACGTCGTGGTTTGCCTCCAGGAACAGCGCGTCCATTCCCCGCAGACTTTCCACCGTGTACTCGTCGTAGGCTCCCAGGTCCGTGCAGATACCGATGCGCCGGTCCCCGTAGGCGATCCGGTAAGCAACCGGCTGTGCCGCGTCGTGGGAGATCCGCATGGGATTGACCGTCAGATCCTTCAGGATAAACTTTTCATCCTCCCGCACTTCGTGAAAAAGGGACGCGTCCACCCGTCCCAGGCTCCCGCTCTCCAGCATGGCGTCGATGGTCCCCCGGGTGGCGTAGATCGGCACCTGATACTTCCTGGCCAGGATCCCCAGCCCGCCGATATGATCCGCGTGCTCGTGGGTGATCAGGATGCCGTCCAGATCGTTTCCGGTGATCCCCAGACTGTTCAGGCCGCTCTCCGTTTTCTTCCCGCTGATCCCTACGTCCACCAGCAGATGCGTCGCCTCCGACCCCACATAGATACAATTACCGCTGCTGCCGCTGGCAATACTGCATAATCTCATGTCCCTACACTCACTTCCAATAAATATCGATCACATCCCCCGGGTGGAGCTCTTCCATGTACTCCGCCGGGCGTCCGTTCAGATTGGTCACGATGTTCCTGCCCGCGGAGGCCGAGAGATCAAAGGAGATGTGGTCAAACACATCCACGAATACATAGGCGGCTTTCCCGTTCAGGACCACCGGTTCTCCGTTCACCACCACGCTCAGGGGGCCGATGGTCCTAAGCCGCTCCGGCGCTGCCCCTGCCGCTTCTTCCTTCCGCTCTCCCTCCGGCGTCTCCTCCCCGGGTCCGGGCGGCACGGCCTCCGCGGCGTCCCCTGACGGTTCTCCAGGCTCCCTCGGCTCCGGCTCCCCGGGGCCAGGGTCTCCCTCTCCGCGGGCCGGGGCATCGGCGCTTTCGCCCGTCCCCTCTCCCTCCGGCGCAGAAGCCGCACCCTCCTGGGGCTCGGGCTTTCGCTTGATCACATCGCCCTCCTCGGCGTCCGGCAGATCCGCGTAGCTGATCCCCGCCCCGTCCAGTCGAAAGCTCACCGTAAAGTTTTCATACACCCGGGTGTCCTCCTTGGCGGGGGTATCGTTGACCTCTATATGACCGCCAAGGGCCACGTCCAGAATGGCCGCCACCTCCTGCACCGTATAGTAATTGCGCACCAGGATGTTGTCGCCGTCCGCGATCGGATAGAATTCATTTTCGATCCGCCCGTTCACCTCGGCGGTCTTGGGAAGATCGATCCGGTTCCCGTTCACATAGATGTGGAGCTGCTCCGCCAGCTCCGGCAGCTTTCCAAGCTCCTGTCCCGCCGGTTCTCCCGCCGTGGAGGGGGTCACGGTGATGCTGTCGCCGCTGTGGATCTGGGCATACATATCCGATACATCGCCGTTGACCCGGATCACGGCCGCCTCCCCCTGGGTGCCGCGCACCATCTTGGCCCTCCCGTTTACCGTGTAGGTCAGCGGCTTTCCCCGCTTGGGGAAGAGGTCCTCATTGGGGAAGGCCATCTGCATCGCCGCGTCCGCCACGGACAGCCTTCCGTTGTCATAGAGCTTCAGGCGCTCTCCGTTAAACTCCACAAAGATAAAGTTGTTGCTCTGCTCGTAGTAGCTCAGACAGATGCCGATAGGGGTCACCATCAGGGAATCCTTTCTGGCATCCTCCATCTCAAAGACAATGTTCTGCATGACCTCCTGTCCCCGGATGGCCACACGCTCCTTCAGGATCCCAAGCTCCTCCGCCAGCCTTTCGGTATAGGTGGGGACGGTCCCGCCTCCGCCCACCACAAAGACCGCGCTGACCGGCTTGTCCCCGTTCAGTTCCCGGATGCAGTCCGCCACCATGTGCGTCATCTGCTCCACGGCCGGTTTCAGGATCTCCATGGCCTCGCTCCCGGAGATCGTCTGGGTGAGCCCCATGATATCCTGATACTCGATCTTCTCCCGGACTCCGATGTTCCGCTTGATATACTCCGCCGTCTCGAAATCCACCAGACAATGCTGCACCAGGATCTCCGTCAGGCTGTCCCCCGCCACGGGGATCATGCCGTAGGCGGTGATGGTCCCCTCCCTGGTGATGGAAATATCGCTGGTCCCGGCTCCCACATCCACCAGCGCCATGTTCAGCATCCGGAATTTCTCCGGGATCGCCACCTGGATGGCGGCGATGGGCTCCAGCGTCAGGTTCGCCACATGTAGTCCCGCCTGTTCCACGGATTTGTACAGGCCGTCCACCACATCATCCGGCAGGAACGTGGCGATCAGATCCACGCCGATGACCTTCGCCTTGTGGCCCTCCAGATTCCCGATCTGATAGCCGTTCATATAATAACGCATGGGCGTATACCCCACGCAGTAAAATTTCATCTCCGTATCATTACTCTTCTGAAATTCCTCATAGGCTTTCTCAACGCCCTCGGTGGACAGCGCGTAGATATCCTCGCCCGTCACCTCCCGCTCCGCCTCGAAGGTCTCCTCCACATGGGTGGTCACCGTGCGCAGGACACGTCCGGCCGCCGCGATACAGACCTCTGTCAGCGTCCGGTTCACGTCCTCCTCCAGCTGCCTTTTCACCTGCGATATGGTCTCTCCCACCCGGTTGATATCATGGATCTGACCGTCCAGCATGGACCGCGTCTCATGCTCCTTGGAGCGCTGGGCGAGCACGTGAAATTTGCCGCCGTTGAGATATCCGACCGTCCCCACGATGCTCCTCGTCCCGATATCCAGCCCAAATACCAGCTGCCCCTGTCCGTCTCTCACTCCTGCCATGTAAAAGCCTCCAGTTTCTCATCAATCTGCCTGAAGCTGTCCTCCAGCGCGCCACTGTTATCGATACAGAAATCACATGCCTCCCGAAAAGCCTCCTCGGAGAGCTGCCTCTCCATGATCCGGCGGATCTTTTCCTCACTGTAATGCCGCGATGCCCGAAGCCGCCGGGCACGGACGCTCTGCTCCGCATAGACGTACCACAGCTCGTCCACCAGCTCCCGGTACCCTGCCTCCACCAAAAGCGCCGCCTCCACAAAGAACAGCTCCACCCTGGGATTCCGCCGGGCCCGCTCTAAGCGCTCCAGCAGGAATTTTCGGACCGCCGGGTGGACGATCCCGTTCACCGCGGCGAGCAGCTCCGGATCCCGAAAGATCGCTTCCGCCATAC
>CANPWJ010000212.1 GCA_947584035.1 uncultured Acetatifactor sp.
AATAAAAAGCCTTGAAATCAAGAGATTTAAGCCGCTTCCGCATAGGCGCTTTGTATCAATCACGCAACGGTTTCATCTATATAAATACACTTAATCCTTCCTGCATACTCCGGCAACAAAGATTTCAATGCTTCCAAATTATCCCCATGAATAATTTTATTCTCGCTTCCGTTATCTTCAATATGCCGACCATTCATATCATAACTATACACTCTGTTTAATACACGATAGGGCACATCCATGTGATGGTTTATTACTTTTTCTTTTCCTATCCATTCTAATGTGGGTATTTTTCGTCCTCCTCATGTGCATTCCTTCCTATGCGTGTTGAGTCAAGTCTGCATATCCTGCCCCTGCTATTTCCATTTAACGCGTTTCATTATGGCGTACTTTCTTGAAACGTCCTTGTCTTTTACAAAAGATACAAATTTAGCTGCCGACAATGCCGGCAAACGTGCCTAACAGCGTAGATTTGTAAAACAACGATTACTGTTCTGAACGGCTTTCTATGATCCAAGTTCCATTATAACACTACTCTGCTGATACAGCCAGTCCATAAATTCCATTTTCAATGAGTGCATTTTTAAATATTTATTGAATACGGTGGCACGGAGCCGTTGCCGTATATACTCAGAAGGCTCATTTTTTCCAACAGGGCTTTTTATGCTAAGATAATGCCATGCACAACGGTATTGTCGGCTGACCCAAACGCGAAAGGAGAAGTACATATGGATCAGCCAAAATTTACAAGTTGTAAAGGCGTAAGATATAAAAAATATGCTCTGCCAGCGGTCATGCTGGCAATATTTGAAACAGTAGCCGTCTCACTTTGGCTGACGAAAGATAATTTGTTTTATCTGCTTAATTTCAGCTACATTGGTACCTCGATTGCTCTAGGGGTTTTCCTGTACATACGGGAATATGAGTTATTATTCCTTGCTGCGGATAACGTGCGACAAAAGTAAGTGTATCTCCTGTGGAAAGTGCAAACGGATATGTCCTATGGATGTCGATATAACGGACAATTTCTAAAGCACTACTTTCTGACAAGCTACGGGATGAAATAATACTACAAGATATCCAACAATGCAAAAAGACGATACAACCGTTAGGTCGTATCGTCCACTGCCCTGCTTAGTTCCCTATCACGATTAAGCCTACAGTCTGCGGGCTTGGTCCGCCGCTCCCGCGGCGGGCCTTTTTCGCGGATCTTCCCTCCCCGAGCAGGGCTCGAACCTGCAGCCCCCCGGTTAACAGCCGAGTGCTCCACCATTGAGCTATCGAGGATGACGGACCGTTTTACAGCCGCCGAGCTCTCATCGGCGGGAAAAGGGTTTTCGGAACCCTTTCTGCAGCTTAGTATATGGAGGGCAGAGAAAAATATTCCTTCCGCCGCAAAACGATTTTTTTCTCCCGCAATCCGTCCCGGAAAAATTTTCCCAAAAATTTATCATTTTCCTCTGGTCAAAACGGCGGATATGTTGTATAATAACTTTCATGCAGATATAGTTCATTGGTAGAACGCTAGCTTCCCAAGCTGGAGAGGCGGGTTCGATTCCCGTTATCTGCTCTGATTATTAGGAAAAAACGCCCCGGAACCTGTCGTTTCGGGGCGTTTTTGTTTTCTCTTTTCCTCTCCGGCGCGGCGGCCGCCTGTCAGGCGGCCGAATGTCGGGAGCCGTCCGGCTCCTGCAGCTCCAGCTCCTCCATCAGTGTGTCTGCCAGCTCCTCCAGGTATTCCGGGGTAAGCGGGTTGTCCATCCCCACCGCCTGAAAGCTGTCCTGAAAATCGATGGCAGGGGAGAGCGCCGTAAACTCCAGATATTCCTCCACGGCCCCCGGATAGTCCGTCTGGGAGTCCAGCCAGAAGGCCAGCGCCCCGGCGGCGGAAACCGAGTAGCTGATATAATAGCACGGATCCTCAAAGGTGTGGGGGATCTCCACCCAGTCCCATTCGTCGCCCACCGCGATGCCGTATTCCCCGCAGAGGCGGTCGTACTCCTCATTGATCTGCTCGCGGGTCACATGGTCGGTGGAGTAGACAAACTGCTGCAGCTCGTCGTGAAACGCGCCGGTAAAGATGCTGTAGAGGATATTGGTCATCTGGCTGTCCTCGACCACATCGCTCTCCTCGCCGAAGATCCGCGGATAGTGGTGGAGAAACAAAAGCTCCAGGGCCTGGGAGTGCACCTCCGCCAGATCATAGCTCAGATCGCGCTCATTGGAGGCAGCCGGGTGCCAGTAGTACTGGTTGTAATGGCCAAACTCATGGATCAGGGTGGAGAGATCGGACACGCTGCCTGAGGCATTGCTGAACAGATACGGCGCTCCATAGCTCATCAGGATCGTCGTAAAGGCGGTGCCATACTTGGTGTCGCTGACCTCCACATCGTAGAAATGATGCTCCCGCATATAGTGGAAGGCCTCCAGCATCTCCTCCGACATCTCCGCCAGATAAGGCTCTACGGTGTCCAGGGCCTTCTCGCCGGAATAATCCTCCTGCAGGATTTCGGCGTCGGACTCCCGGTAAGTGCGCTGTTCCAGCGCCTGAAAGACCGGCATGATATAGTCCTTGACGCCGTCCAGGTAGGGGCGGATCTCCTCCTTGGTGTAATCCCGGTTATACACCTCCGCATAGGCGTAATCCACATAGTTGTCATACCCCATAGCTTCGGCGATCAAGTTGCGCACCTCCACCAGCTCCAGGTAGATATCGCCCAGGACCCGGTTGCGTTCCTCCTGGATGCTGTCGTAGATGCCCTGAAATTTCCGGTAGGAGATCTCGCCGGAGCGATAGGCGTCATACGCCTCATCCACCGTCAAATCGCGTCCCTCATAGGCGCAGGTAAACTCCTGGGAGGAGGCCACCTGGTACTGGTTTACCAGATCCGTCTCCCGGGCGGAGAGCTCGAATACCTCCTCCGGCAGATCCTCATACTCCCGGTAAAAGGAAAGGTCCTCCTCGGTCAGGCGCTCCTCCAAAAGGCCGCCACAGGGGGAGTTCAGGGCATCCCGCATCAGCTGGAACCACTGATCCGAGATCTCGGTGAGGAGGTTTTCGCAGTAGCCGTATTCATCGGCGATCTCCTCGTCCGTCACATCCTGATAGACCCGGATAAACGCCAGCGTTCCCATGGTGTTGACACGCAGATACTCCTCCTCCAGCTCTTGCAGACGGGCATCCACCGCCTCCGCGTTGGCCGGGTCATCCAGCAGCTTCCGGACGGCGCGAAGCTCCGTCAGAAACGCCTGGTCGCTGAGATGCTCGTACTCCATCTGGGAGTAATCCAGGTCCGTATGATACTGATCCGCAAAAAAGCGGTCGTCCTGCCGCTGCTCACCGGGATCCGGCGAACAGGCGGTAAGCAGACAGGGCAGGATCAGGCAGATCGTCAAAAGGCATGACAGCAATCTCTTTCTCATGGGGATCTCCTCCCAAAATATTCGGTAGTCTTTTCGTCTCTTATACTATACGATATGGTTTCCCGCAATTCAACACAGAAAACCGGAAAATATCCGTGCCGGGAAGTTTTTTTACAAAAACCTCTTGCATTTTCCCGCGCGGCATGATATGATAATGTTCGTGTCGCGGGGTGTGGCTCAGTTTGGTTAGAGCGCCGTCTTAGGGAGGCGGAGGCCGCAAGTTCGAATCTTGTCACTCCGATGAGATGCAGGAGCGGGAAGCATTTATCATGCTTCCCGCTTTTTTGATGCGCGCCCACGCCCTGACACCCGGCTGTCCGCGATCCCGGCAGGATCGGTTGCTTTCCTTCCTAACGCCCCACAGGCGCCTGGGCTTTTCGGAGGAGCGCTACCGCCCCAGATTCTTCAGCTCCTCCAGCAGCTCCAGATCCGACCGCTGCACCCGCAGGTTGGCGGCCACCGGCTCTTCTCCCGGACGGGTCACGGTGATCTCGATCACCGTCCCCTCCGGGATGCCGTTTCCGTTCATAAAGACCGTCCGAAGAAACGCGTCAAACTTCGGATGATTCTGTACAAAGGTATTCTTTGCGTTCAGCAGCTTTAACAGCATACCCGGATTCATATTCATACGTCTTTCCCTCCTGCATGTTCCTGGTGTCGGGACCTCAAAGGTCCCGCCTTCCCTATTCTGCGCTAGATCACTCCCAGCCATTCCAGCGCTTCCCGGATACCGTCCCCGTCCGCGCTCCCGGTGATATGATCCGCCATGGCCAGCACCGCCCGGGAGGAATTTCCCATGGCGATACTGGTGTGCGCACACTCCAGCATGGGGAGATCGTTGTTGCTG
>CANPWJ010000213.1 GCA_947584035.1 uncultured Acetatifactor sp.
TGGAGATAGTCCATACCGTAATTGCCGGGCGTCAGGATGAGCCGCTCATTTTCCGCCGCGGCCTGGCGCAGATCCAGCTCGATGGTGTCGATCAGAGCCCGCTCGCTCATGGGCTCCACGATGCCGGTGGTGCCCAGGATGGAGATACCTCCCACAATGCCCAGCCGGGGGTTGAAGGTCCTCTTGGCCAAAGCCTTCCCTTCGGGCACGGCAATGACCACACGCAGCCCGCCCCGCCAGTCCGTAAGGCGCATCACCTCCTCCACCGCCTCCAGATTGTTGGTCAGGTTGGGGATCTCCACGTAGGAGATGGCGCCGCCCAGGGATTTATTCTGGAACTCGCTCTCAAAGGTAAACTTGGTGAACGCGTCGATGGGCTCCCGCACGTCCACATGATAAGAATTGGTGTAATACCCCTTGTCCGTGACGTTCTTGATGTCGCCGAATTTTTCCCGATCGATGCGGGCAAACCGATAGCACAGGGACTCCGCCGGGGTGCCGTAGAGGCTGAAGCCCAGGCCGGTCTCCTCCTTCCAGCGGGCCGCCGCGTCCTTCATGTGATCCATGACGCGCAGGGCAAACTCCTTCCCCACGGGATCCGTGTGGCTGACCCCCTTCATCAGGTAAGTGGTCTCATAGAGGCCGATATACCCCAGAGACAGGGTGGAGTAACCGCCCTTCAGATACCGGTCGATGGGCTCCCCCTTCTTAAGCCTTGCGATGGCGCCGTACTGCCAGTGGATCGGGCTCACGTCGGACACGATCCCCAAAAGCGCCTTGTGTCTGCACATAAGAGCCTCATAGCACAAATGGAGCCTCTCGTCCAAAAGCTTCCAGAAGGCTTCCTCCTCCCCCTTGGCCAGGATGCCGATCTGGGGCAGATTCAGGCTCACCACTCCCTGATTGAAGCGGCCCTCCCACTTGTAATTCCCATTCTCATCCTTCCAGGGAGACAAAAACGAACGGCAGCCCATACAGGAAAAGACATTCCCCTCGTAATTTTCCCGCATCTTCTTGGCGGAGATGTAGTCCGGATACATCCGCTTGGCAGAACACTGGGCCGCCAGCCGGGTCACATGGTCGTACTTCCCGCCCTTTAAGCAGTTGTTCTCATCCAGCACATACACCAGCTTGGGAAACGCGGGGGTCACATAGACGCCCTTCTCATTCTTGGTGCCCTGGATCCTCTGCCGCAGGATCTCCTCGATGATCTGAACCGTCTCCTCCACGTAGGGATCCGTATCGTCTATGTGCAGAAAGAGCGTGACAAAGGGGGACTGCCCGTTCGTGGTCATCAGCGTGACGACCTGATACTGGATGGTCTGGACGCCGCTGCGCAGCTCGTCCCGGACGCGCAGGTCCACCACGGTCTGCTTCGTCTCCCGGTCCATGGAATCGCCGAACGCTTCATCCAGCTGCGCCATGAATTTATCCTTGCTCTTGCGCAGATACTTTCCCAAATGCTTGATGTTGACGGACTGCCCGCCGTACTGGTTGCTGGCCACGGCGGCGATGATCTGGGTCGTGACCGTGCAGGCCACCTGAAAGCTCTTGGGCGACTCGATCATCTTCCCGTTGATGGACGTGCCGTTGTCCAGCATGTCCTGGATGTTGATCAGACAGCAGTTGAAGATGGGCTGTATAAAATAATCCGCGTCATGGAAATGGATCACGCCGTTGTCGTGGGCCAGGGCGATATGCTCCGGCAGAAGCAGCCTTCTGGTCACATCCCGGGACACCTCGCCGGCGATATAATCCCTCTGCGTGGAGGCCAGCCGCGTGTTCTTGTTGGAGTTTTCTTCCGCCAGCTCCTTGTTCTCGTTCCGGATCAGCTTCAGGATCGACTCGTCGGTGGTATTCGACTTTCTGAGAAGGCTCCTCTGATAGCGGTACACAATGTACTTCTTTGCCAGCGTGTACTTATTGTGCTCCACCAGGCACTGTTCGATCAGATCCTGCACATGCTCCACGGTCAGCTGTTCCTTGTCCCAGCCGTCCTTCTTCACGGTCTCCAGGATCTCGCGGACCAGATCCTCCGAAGCTCTCTCGATCTCCTCCACCTCGTTGTTCGCCTTGTGGATCGCGTCTACGATCTTGTCCTCCTCATAGGAAACGATCCGGCCGTCTCTCTTTTGAATCTTCATACTGCTCTTACACCCTTTCCCATCCTTGTAACCGACAAAAGGCCGCATCGGTAGTATGCTCCGATACGCCCTCCGGTCGTCTGCAACGGCACGCATCCCGCCTGTTTTTTCACAAGATTTTGTGCCTTTCAGTCATTTCCGTATCAACATCTTGTAGATACATTATAGTAAAGCAGGGGAAAAAAATCAAGAGAAAATTGCAAAAAATTGAGCGGCCGTCCGCACCGCCTCAGGGCAGCTCCTGGAACACGAAAGAGTCCACCGCGACGCTTCCGCCCTCACGGCCCGGGCTGCCGATCACGGCCAGCCCCGCCTTGACGCCCACCCATCGGCCGGGCTGCGCCTTCACCGGTGTCCCCGCCGGCCTGAAATGCTCCTCATCCTGGCCGACCTCAAAGGAGATCCATTCCGCCCCTCTGACCTTCATGCGCAGATAGAAGGTGCTCCCCTCCACCGTCCCCAGCGGGTGGCGCTCCTCGTCGTCCTGCTCCAGATGCCCGGTGCGCTGCTCCAGGAAAAGCTTCTTCCCCTGCCGCACCAGAAACAGTCCGGTGTAATGTTCACTCTGCGACACCATGCCGGCCGCGTCCCCGTCCGCCATATTCTCCACATGGATGCAGACCGTGATCTGAAACTGGGGCGCCGGCCATTTCTGCAGCAGAAGATTGGGGACGTCACACAGCTGCATGTAAGGCGGGCAGGGCTGTGCGTACAGCGTGAGCTGACCGCCTCCCACCCGGTACCAGTCCTCCCTGTAGTTGGCATTCCACTGCCATTGAAGCCCAAGCCGGTCCCCCTCAAAGAAATCGCTGTCCTCCGGCGCGCAGACGACACCGTTTCCTCCCGCGGAGGGCTTTCGGTGACAGAGGACCGGCTCGCCGCAGCCGTCCGCGTCGTTTTCGCCGATGATCGGCCAGTCGTCCTCCCAGCGCATGGGCTGCAGGTGCAGGATCCTCCCCGCGGCTCCCACATCCTGAAAGTGCAGGAACCAGTCCTCCCCGTCCGGCGTGTCCACCCATGCTCCCTGGTGCGGCCCGTTTACGGGAGAATTTCCCTGCCGCAGGACGATCCGCTCCTCGTAGGGCCCGTGGATGTCCCGGGAGCGCAGTACGGTCTGCCATCCCTGCTCCACCCCTCCCGCCGGGGCAAATATGTAATAATATCCGTTTCTCTTATACAGCTTCGGCCCCTCGATGATGGGCTGGGAAGCGTGCCCGTCGTAGAGGAACTGCCCGTCGTCCAACACCCCCGAGGCATCCGGCTCGATCGGCGAAAGGTACAGCATACTGTTAAAGCCGATCCGGCTCCGGGAAAAGGCCGTCACCATGTACGCCTTTCCGTCGTCATCCCAGAAGGGGCAGGGGTCGATCCAACCCACCACCCTGCGCACGAAGGCCGGTTCGCTCCACTTTCCCCAGGGATCCGTGGTCTTGCACATCAGGATCCCCTCGTCCGGAAACGGCACAAAGACATAGTATACGCCGTCGTGGAAACGGATGGAGGGCGCCCACGCGCCGCAGCCGTGCTGAGGCCTGTCGTACCGGGGGAAGGGCAGCTTCTCCATGACATAGTTGATGACCTTCCAGTTCACCAGATCCTTCGAGTGCAAAAGCGGCACCGCCGGCGCATTACAGAAGCTGGAGGCGATCAGAAAATAGTCCTCTCCCACGCGGATGGCATCGGGATCCGAGTAGTCCGTGTAAAGGATGGGATTTCGGTAGGTCCCGTCCCCCTGATCGGCGATCCACATGTTCCTTTGTTTCGTCCTGTCCATTCCTTCCTCTTTTCCGCGGCCGGGCCCGCGCCCGCCGCTGTTTCTGTCTACTATCATTTTTTCACACTTTTATATGAAAAGCAAGCGGAAACTTGCGGCGGCCGGTCATTCCCGGCGCTCCCGCACCCACAGAAGCTCCTCCCCGGCCTTCACCCGCCGCTGGCCGGTGACCGTGATGTCGCAGGGGCACCCGGCGGGCTCCACGCTGACGGACACCCCGGCGTTTACTCCCTCCGAGAGAAGCTCCTCCCGGTCGTACTCCAAAAGCAGCTTCCCCTTGCTCACGATCTCGTTCTGGACGACTCTGGGGCGAAAGCATCCGCCGCACAGCTCGTCCACCTCTCCCCCTA
>CANPWJ010000214.1 GCA_947584035.1 uncultured Acetatifactor sp.
TGTCCCTGTCGGACGGCTCGGCCCGCAGGTATTTAAACGGCGAGACGTTTCCGGCGGAGGGAGAAAAGGGCTGGTACCTGGTCTGTGTGGACGGTTTCGGCCTGGGCTGGGGAAAACTGGCCGGAGGAACGATGAAGAATCATTATCCCAAGGGGCTGCGCTGGAACGGAAGGCTGGGATAGGCACAGCGCCGGGAGCCCGTGCCGCCGATCGGGCGGGAGGAGGAAGCATGGAGCATACGCTGGAGATCCTCTTTGAGGATGCGGATATGATCGTGTGCCGCAAGCCCGCCGGGCTGGCTACGGAGACGGCCGTGGTGGGACGGCCGGACGCGGTGAGTGAGCTGAAAAAGGCGCTGGCGGGGCAGACCCGTTTGGCGGGACCGGCCGGTTTTGGGGAGCGGCCCGTGGGCGGGGAACCTTATCTGGGGGTGGTGCACCGCCTGGATCAGCCGGTGGAAGGGCTGCTGGTGTTCGGCAAAAACAAGCGGGCCGCCGCCAGGTTGTCCGCCCAGCTGGGAGAGGGCGCTCTCTGCAAGGGATACCGGGCCGTGGTGTGGGGACGGCTTCCCCACAGCGAGGGGACGCTGACCGATTATCTGTATAAGGATCGGACGGGCCGCGCCGTGATCGTACCCAAGGCACAGGCGGCGTCTTTTGGCGCAAAGCGGGCGGTACTCCGGTATCGGGTGCTGGGGGTGCGGGAGCTTTGGGAGGAGGGAGCGGCGATCTCCCTGCTGGACATTCAGCTGGAGACCGGAAGATTCCATCAGATCCGGGCGCAGATGGCCCACGCCGGGCATCCGCTTTTGGGAGATCAAAAATACGGGAGCAGGGAGAGCCTTGCGGGGAGCAGACGGCTGGAGGTCCAAACGGTGGCACTCTGCGCCTGTGCGCTGGAGCTGACCCATCCCGTCACCGGGAAACGGCTGCACTTTACAGTGGAGCCCCGGGCGCAGATCTTTGGAAATATTTGGTCAGAGCCGCCCTCCGACCGGCGCTGAAACCGCCGGATCCGCCGCGGACAGGACGCTCGGGGCTTCATCCGTCCGGTCTGCCCTTGGGAATAAGTCGCGAAACGGGGAACATACTATCCTTCAAAAGCAAAAAGGCGGTTTTGGGGGAATGGGTATGTGGGAGAAGTTTCGGCGAAACAGGATGGCAATCGGTTTGGCACTGACCGGCACGGTGTATCTTTTTTTGCGGTATATCGTTCCGTTGGCGGCTCCCGCGCTGGCGGCCCTTTTGTTTGTGACGATTTTCGGCCCCACCCTGCAGAAGCTGCAGCGGCGTCTGCGCATCCACCGCCAGGTGGGAGCGGTGCTGCTGCTCAGCGCAGGGGTGATCGCCCTGGCGCTGCTGGTGTGGATCTTGTTTTCCTGGATCGTGGGCAGTCTGCCGGAGTGGATCGCCGGGCTGGAGGAGCTGGAAGGGGAGGTTTCCGTCCTTGTCCACCGGGTCTGCAGGGCGGTGGGCACGGCGATCGGAGTGGATGCCGCCTATTTGGAGGAAACGGTCCTGAGACGGATCCGGGAGGGATTTGATTACTTTCAGCTGGATACCCTGCCGGGGGTGTTGTCCCAATCCCTGACGTATGTGCGCGCAGCGGCATCCTTCGGGGGTTTTTTGATCGTATTTCTCATCGCCACGGTCCTGCTGGCCAAGGATTACGACGACATTATGAACCGGATGCTGGATCGGGAGGAATGTCATGTCTTTCTGGAGATCATCTGTGGGATCATCCGCTATATCGCCACCTATGTGAAGGCGCAGGTCATCCTGATGAGCGGGATCGGGGCGGCGTCGGCGCTGGTCCTGGGGCTCAGCGGGATCCGGCAGGGGGTGCTGTGGGGGCTTCTGGCGGGACTTTTGGACGCGCTCCCCTTTGTGGGGACGGGCGTGGTGCTGGTGCCGCTGGCGATCGCGCAGATCGTGGGGGGCTCTTACGTCCGGGCGGCGGTCTGTGTGCTTCTCTATGTGGGCTGTGCCTTTTTTCGGGAGATGGCAGAGCCGCGTCTGATCGGCAGACGGCTGGGAGTGCCGCCCATCGCGGTGCTTCTGGCCCTCTACGCGGGCATACGGCTGTTTGGCGTATGGGGGATCGTGAAGGGGCCCCTCGGCTTTATTGTGATCTATCAGGCGTATCAGAGTATCGTCCGCCGTTTATCGGTTGACGGGAGGGCACGGGAGGCATAAAATAGAAGTGAGGGACGGGAGCCGGGAAGGAAGGCTGCGGATACCGGCGGCAGCAAAGAGAGCCGGGACAGGGCTCAGGCACGGAGGACGAGAGGATTGAAGAAGGTACAGAGCGCGTTCGGACGGATGATTTCTATCGTCATCTGTCTCTACATGATACAGATCCTGGCGGTCATGCCTTTTTATTATGAGGAAGGATTTGTACATATCGGAACGGATAAATCCATGTTCCTGCGGGCCTGTATCCGAAATACGGCGCTGCTTCTCCTGCCGGTGTCGGCGGGCTATCTGGCGGTGACGCTGTTTTTGAAGGTGCGGGAGAAACGTCTTTTGCAGAGTGTCCGGAGGCTTCGGTCCATCCGGTTCTCCGCGACGGAGTACTTTCTGCTGGCCTATGCGGCCAGTGTGCTGTTGTCCTACGCGTTTTCCGCATACCGCGGCGCCGCCTGGCGGGGACAGGACGGCTGGTATATGGGAACGGTTACCCAGCTGGCCATGATCGCCTCCTTCTTTTGGATCGGCAGGGGATGGAGGCGGGCGGACTGGATCCCGCTTTTGGCGCTTCCGGCGTCCGGGATTGTGTTTTTGCTGGGGTTTCTGAATCGGTTCGGCTATTTTCCCCTGGATATGGAGGTGGAGAATTCCATGTTCATATCCACCATCGGCAATATCAACTGGTACTGCGGTTATATGATGTCCGTTTTCTTCGGCGGTTTTGCGCTGTTTTGGCAGTCCGCCGGGTGGAAGCGCCGGACGCGGTGCCTTCTGGGCCTGTACGTGGCGGTGGGGTTTGCGAGTCTGGTGACCCAGGGCAGCAGCAGCGGCCTCCTTACGCTTTTTGTCCTGCTATTGGTGACGTTTGCCCTCTCCGCCTCGAACGGCCGCAGGATGGAACTGTTTTGGGAGGAACTTTTTCTCTTTTGGGCGGTGTGTCTGCTGATCCGGCTGCTGCGCCAAAGCGGCTGGAGCATCACCTACCTGGAAGCGGCCTCCGAGCTGCTGACCAACAGCCGGCTTCCCCTGTGTATGACGGTCCTGACCGCCGGCGGCCTGTGGTGGGTGCGCCGCGCGGTGTCCCGGGGGAGATATCCCCGGAAGGTTTTTCAGACGCTCGCGGCGGTGGTCTGCGCGGGCGCAGCGCTCCTTCTTTTGGGATACGCGGCGGTGTTGGCGGTCAATACGGCCACGGGGGGCGCGCTGGAACGGGCGGCCGGACTGACGCCGAGGGACTTTCTGACCTTCTCGCCCACCTGGGGCAGCAACCGGGGAGCCACCTGGACGGCGGGAGCGATGTGCTTTTGGGAGCAGGATCCCCTCCACAAACTGTTTGGCATAGGGCCGGACGGGATGCCGTCCTTTCTCTATGACAGGGGGAGCGACGCGCTGGTGGGCATGGTGAAGGAGACCTTCGGCGCCAGCCGGCTGACCAACGCCCACAACGAATGGCTGACGGTCCTGGTGAATACCGGCGTGCTGGGATTGGTGAGCTACGCGGGGGCCATGGTCACCGCCATCGGGCGTTTTCTCGGCGGGAGACGAAACGCGGCGACGACGGCCTGTGGCTTTTGCCTTCTGGCATACACGGTCAACAATCTGTTTAGCTTTCAGCAGGCGATGAATTTTTCCACGATCTTTCTTCTGATGGGAGTGGGAGAAAATTATCTGCGGTCCTGCAGAGGGGAGGGATGGACGGATGAAGGGAAATAAACCGGTCTCCGACGGGCTTGCCATGGCGGTCTTTATCGGTCTGGTCCTTGCGTTTGCGCTGGTGATCGGAGGCCCCATTCTGCTGTCCGGCCGGATGGCATCCAGACAGGGTTCCCGGGAGAATGTCCGGGAGGAAGCGGCATCCGGCACACCGACAGGGGCAGCGGCAGGGGCCGAGGTTGTGCCGGGGGAAACGGCGGAAAGCCTGACGCCTCAGCAGGAGGCACGTGCCGCCCAGCGGGCGCAGGAGAGAGAACGGGAGAGACAGCTGGCGGAGGAGCGGGCGTCACAGGAGCAGGAGGAACGGCTTCTGGCGGAGCGCGCG
>CANPWJ010000215.1 GCA_947584035.1 uncultured Acetatifactor sp.
CTCTCCCCGGTGGCCCCGACGATCATCTGCGTGGACTGGCCGCCCGCCACAAAGCGCGGCGCGCTCCGATACAGCGTCAGATCGTTCTGATTCTGCCGGATCTCCGTCTGCACCTGGCGCATGGGAGTCAGGATGCTCCTGCGGTGCTTGTTGGGCGCAAGAGCCGCCAGCCCTTCCGCCGTGGGAAGCTCCAGGTTCACGCTCATCCGATCCACTAAAAAACCGGTGCTCCGGATGATCTCCGGGGCGGCGCCGGGGATCGCCTTCACATGGATGTAACCGCCAAAGTGATAGCGCTTTCGCAAAAGCCAGACCGTGCGGCAGATCATCTCCATGGTCAGGCTGGGATTTCCCAGGATCCCGGAGCTCAAAAACAGGCCCTCGATATAGTTCCTCCGGTAAAACTGGATCGTCAGGGTGCAGATCTCCTCCGGTGTAAAGGTGGCGCGGGGAATATCGTTGGAGCAGCGGTTAATGCAGTATTTACAGTCGTAGATACATTCATTGGTGAGAAGGATCTTCAGCAGGGAGATGCACCTGCCGTCGCTGCTGAAGCTGTGGCAGATCCCGCAGGATACCGCGTTCCCCATGGCTCCTCCCTCCCCCTTCCGGTCCACGCCGCTGGAGGTGCACGCCACGTCATACTTTGCCGCATCCGTCAGGATGCCTAATTTTTCCATCAGGGACATCTCCTGCCCCGTCCTCACATATTCCATTCCTTCGCTCTCCCAGACAGAACATTTGTTCTATTTTTATAATAGCACATACGTTTGGTTTTGACAAGTTTTTTCCGGAACGATCTTATCTTTTTAAAAACTATTGCAAAATCTTCTAAAATGCGATTAAATGAAATAAAATGTGTATCAATGCAGCAAATAAAGAAGAGGTAACCCTATGGCAAATTTCATTGTTCCGGAAAACTACAAGTCCCAGCTGAACCTGTACAAAACGCAGATCGCCATCAAGACCGTGAAGGACTGCTTCCAGTCTCTTCTCTCGGAAAATCTGCATCTGCTGCGCGTGACCGCCCCCCTGATGGTAGATCCCGCGTCCGGCCTGAACGACAATTTGAACGGCGTGGAGCGTCCCGTCTGCTTCGACATCAAGCACCAGGGCGGCCGGGAGGCCGAGATCGTACATTCTCTCGCCAAGTGGAAGCGGTTCGCCCTGAAAAAATACGGCTTTTCCGTGGGCGAGGGGCTCTACACGGATATGAGCGCCATCCGCAGGGATGAGGAGGTGGACAATCTTCACTCCATCTATGTGGATCAGTGGGACTGGGAGAAGATCATCACCAGAGAGGAACGGAACCTGGATACCCTGAAGGAGACGGTCCGCCTGGTCTATCAGGTTCTCCGCAAGACGGAAAAGTACATGGCGATCCATTTTGACTACATTGAAGAGATCCTGCCGCACGATATCTTTTTCGTGACGACCGGGGAGCTGGAGCAGCGTTTCCCCGACTGCACGCCCAAGGAGAGGGAATACCGGATCACCCGGGAAAAGGGCGCGGTGTGCGTCATGCAGATCGGCGACAAGCTCTCCAACGGCGAGCCTCACGACGGCCGGGCCCCGGACTATGACGACTGGAGCCTGAATGCGGACATTCTGGTGTATTACCCTGTTCTGGATATTGCTCTGGAGCTTTCCAGCATGGGCATCCGCGTGGACCGGGAGGCGCTCCTCTCCCAGCTGGAGAAGGCCGGGTGCCCGGAAAGAGCCAGCCTTCCCTTCCACAGAGCCGTGATCGAGGAGGAGGTCCCCTTTACCATCGGCGGCGGCATCGGCCAGTCCCGCCTCTGCATGTTCTTCCTCCGAAAGGCCCACATCGGGGAAGTCCAGTGCTCCCTGTGGCCGGAGGACATCATGGAACAGGCCCAGAAAAAAGGACTGCAGCTTCTGTAGCTGCAGTCTGCCCCGGAGAAATACTCTCCGGGTTCCTTTTGATGTTATGTCTACTAATCATGCGGCAATTCTACCACCTCCGACACCGGATATTCCTCTACATTGTAATACTTTTCATTCAATTTTTGCGTAAGAGTATTGTCTAATACATACCCGCCTTCCTTCTCCACATACACCCGCGTATCGTAATATACTTCATCTCCAACTTCATAACATGCTATCAATAGAAGATCGTCTGCCCCGTCGCTGCTTATATCTCCCGTTTCAAAGTAATAAAACTCCTGAAATTTGCCAATAGGGATATTCCCCTCTCTGGCATCTGGGAAAATATATGTGGCTTCTGTTAATTCAAGGTTTCTTTCCGATAATGACAAATATCGTTCATCCTCATTTTTCGCGGCAAAGAAATAGAGTTTGTAATCTTCCTCTGAACTTTGAGGAATCGTATAAACCAATGTACCAAGCCCCAATGGATTTCCCACATTTCCATACATCAATTCATTGAAAATCAATTGGTCCGCAACTGTGTCTGAAGCATTCCCATTGGTTTCTACACCTCCCGCTGATTCCTCCTGCCCATGCTCTGATTCTTCCGGCAATTCTTTCCTATCAACAGACAACATCTTGTCCGGATCCCCCACTAAAGTTCCTTGTTCCCCACAGCCGCATAAAGCAAGTGCCAACATCCATCTAATGGCACACACTTTTGCTTTACCTTTTGCTTTGTCCTTCACTTTTCTTCTCCTCTCCTTTACACGCATTTTCATTCCATTTCTGCGTAAGTGCAGTATCCAATACCTATGGGCATTACACCTATATAGTAGGAAAAAATCTGTTGTCGGACAACACTTTTGACACCCCGGCTTTTCCTGCGTTTTTATTATGCAAAACGGACACTTAGCTTTGTGTTGTTCCGGAGGTAACAGGCTCTATCTCTGTCCGCTCTCCCAGATACCGAATTTTTCGTTCCGGAAGGTCTCGCTGTAACCGTAATCCTCCAAAAAGTCCACGATCATCTGCCACTTTTCGTCGTTCTCCAGGGCGGACCATTCCTCCTCCCCAAGCGGCGTCCGCAGATCGGGCTCCTCCCTGCTCTCCCCTGCGACGTTCTCCCCTGTGTTATTCTCTCCTGCGCCGTTTTCCCGGCCATCCGAACCTTCGGGCTCCTGCCCGGAACCACGCTCGGGAGATTGCTCCAGATAACGGACGCACCGCTCCCCCAGCACCACCACCGGGCGGTAAGCCGGATCCTCCTCCATCCGGGCCCGCGTCTCCTCCATGGCGTCCTCCATGGCGTCCGGCTGGAAGGACATCAGCTCGCTCCAGGGGTTGAACGCCGCCGGGAGCTGCAGATAATAGGACAGGGCCGGTATGCCGTCCGGGCTTCCGTTGGCACGGACCCCGGCGTAAAAGATGGCATCGGTTCCCTCCAGTCCCTGCTCCTGCACATAGGCGCTGATGGAGCGCAGCCACTCCGCCCGCTCCGGCTCCATCCGAACGCCTCTCAAAACCGCGTTGTTTTCCACCCTTGCGGTGACGTTCCGCACACCCGTGCCCTCCGCAAAGACAAAATAAGTCCCGAACAGAAAGCTCTGCACCAGAAACAGTCCCAAAAAGACGCCCAAAACGACCTTCGCCGGAAACGGGCTGAGCGTGATCCCGCGCCAGCTGCGGTTTCCTGCCTTCCGCAGGAACCGCAGACACTCCCAGAGCGTGTAGGGCGCCGCCAGAAACAGATTGTTTATGCTGGGATAAAGCTTGTTGTTGCTTCCGATGGAGGTGAGCAGTACCACCAGCAAGACCAGCCCGCTGAGCAGCCGCTCCTCCCGGGGCGTGTCCCGCCAAAGGATGCGCAGCAGGGCAATTCCCAGCGTCAGCAGCAAAAACAGGACACCGGGGCGGTACATGGGGCCGTAAGTGTAGAGAACCAGGGAACAAAAGCCCCTGTCATACAGCCACACCAGCATGGCCGCCGCTGCCAGGTACCACAGGATGCGCGCACACCGCCGAAGCCTGCCCGCCCAAGGGTCCCCTCCGGGCAGACGCTCCTGCCGCCTGCAAACCAGCCATTCCACCGCGGCGAAGAAGCAGATGCCCACCGCCGCGATCAGCAGAAGCCGCACGCCCCAGTACCGCAGATGATCCGCGTATTCATAAAACATGCCGTACAACATAGAAGTAACCTTGTAGTCCTGCGCGTTGTCCGTCATGCGAAAAAGCCTCCGGATACCCGCGATATAATGATCCAGTCCATAGCGAAGATGCAGATAGCCAAGCAGGCCCGCCAGCGCGGTCAGATAC
>CANPWJ010000216.1 GCA_947584035.1 uncultured Acetatifactor sp.
CAGGTCTCACAGGAATTTACCAACACGGGGGCAATATCCCGGGGACATACGAAGGTCAGGGTCTTTTGCTGGCTCAGACCGCCCATTCCGGCGCTGAACATGTCGCTGTATTCCCGGCCGGCAAACAGGCGGCTCCATCCGTTCCCGTTGTAATACTCCCATATCACCTCGTCGATGGTGATGTCGTATTCCGGATCCGGGCGGAATTCGGAGCGGTTCATCACCCATTTCCATTCAACCGGCTGTTCCTCCCCCGTGATCTCCAGAGGCACCTGCACATAGTCCAGATGGAAGGTCATGGAGATTTGAGCGCCTCTCTTGGTAAAGACCTCATCGGAGCCGAAATATACCTCATCATACAGATTCAGCCGCTCTCCAAAGGGCATAAATTCCGTCCGGCTGCATTCGGCAGCCCCCGCGTATAGATATTGCGGCAGCAGGTTCACTCCCCGGCTTTTCAGGCGGATCTCCCGCACGAGGATCTGCCCGGACGCCTCCAGATCGCTGACGCTGCAGCGGATCGCAAAGCTCTGCGCCTCTTCCCCCAGGTCAAGCTTCTCAAAGGCGGGCATAGCGGCGCTCTTGTGCAGGAGCAGCCTGCCCTGATAGACGGACACCCCCGCAAACTTCTGCCAGCCTTCCCCGGTCCAATAGGAAAACTCCGCGGTCCCGGGCTCCGCCAGGCTTCGCAGCAGACGTTCCTCCAGCAGCTGTCCCGGGCGGACATAAAAGCTTATTTCCACATAGGCCTCTCCCCGGATCCCCAGTATTTCATCATGGGCCAGGATCAGCTCATGTCTCTGCAGGTTCTCCCCCTTCTCGCGAAACAGGGTGATCGGCTCCGTCTGCTGTGAGAGATCCCCGGAAAGTCTGTAAATGCCATCCCTTCTGCCATCCGTCAGGTACAGGCAGGACGGCTCGGCCGGCGTCACGTAGAGATCCTCCCCGGTCTCGAACCGGACATCCCCCTCCTCCTCCGTTCCCTCCGCGGTCACGCCGGTACAGGCGTCTACCTCCGTTCCCTCCGGGGCTCCGGCCACCAGCCCAAAGACCGCAAAACCCCTGGCCGGCACGGCGCAGCGCTGTGCCGCCCCCAGACTGTTAAAGAAGGCCAGACGGTTCTTATATCCCAGACGCCCCAGCTGCCGGACGGTTTCCTCCGTCATGTCGGCATACGCGTAAGCTACGGCGGAGCCGATATCCGGATCCTCCATGCTGAAATTCCATTCCGGCGTATAATTGGCGGCGGCAGTCTGAATGCTATGAATGATTTCCTCACTGGTCCCAGATTTTCCCTTCCAGTCCTTCATCAGGTATCCTCCTGCCCCTATGCTCCCGTTCCCTCATTGATGTAATACGGATAGACCAAATTAAACGGATTGTTGGTGCTGCGCACCAGATAACTGATCTCGATCAGCAGCACGCCCTCCCGCTCCTGCTCGTTGTTCACTCGGACGGTTATGTCCGTAATGCGCGGCTCCCAGCGGACCAGCGCTTCGCTGACCGCGTTTTCCATCTGGACCAGCGTCGTGTAGTCCGTGGTCTCAAAGGCATAATCGTAAATGTCGCATCCAAAATCCGGGCGCATCACACGCTCCCCCTTCCGGGTCATCAGGATGATCCAGATCGCCTGTTTGATGTCCTCCTCCAGGGAAACCTCCTTCATCCTCCCGGTGGCCTCCTCTACCTCAATGGGGAAATGGAATCCCGTCCCCAGAAAGCTTTTTACCTTTTCCCGTTCCGTCATCGCTAACCTCCGCGCCGTCTAGTTGATCTGCACCATGGCGCCCTTCAGCTGTGCCGTACCGCTTGCCTCCAGCTTTAAAGCTCCCGATCCCTTTACCTCCGTGGAGGTTCCTTCCAGCTTCGCTGTCTGCCCCTTTATCTCTACGCTTTGATCCGCGCTGCAGGTGATCTTGCCGCCCTTGATCTGTACCGCCTTGGAGCTGCCGTTCAGAGACAGCATGGCGCTGCCGCCCACCTTAAATTCCATGTTTTTATCTGCCAAAAGTGTCATTTTCCCATTCTTTGTGTCCAGCGTGATCTTGTTTTTTCCGGCCTTGTCGCCGAGCTCCAGCGTCTCGTTTTGATCCTCGATCAAAAGCTTCAGCCCCTTGGGCGTGTGGATGAGGATCTGCTCCTTCTTGTCCTCCTCCTGGATCTGTATCTCGCAGCCGCCCTTCGTCAGCAGCTTTTTGATCGTATTTTTCTCATTGGCCGTGTTTTTCGGCAGAGACGACTGTTTGTTCCAGATACATCCCAGGACGATGGGACAGTTGCGGTTGCCCCTCTGAAACGCCAGCACCACCTCGGAACCCACCTCCGGAAGCGCATAGGAGCCAAATTCCTTTCCGGCGTAGGGCATCATAACCGGGACCCAGCCGGTGAGATTCTTGCCCTTCTCTCCCAGGAAATACTCTACCTTCACCATCCCCGGGTGCTCCTTACTCCAGTTTTCCTTTACCAGGCCGGTGATGATCCCGGGAACCTCTCCGATCTTCCGGTTGTCCGTGCCGCTAAGCAGCTCGTCAAAAACGCCCATCAGGCCCATCCTCCCGTCTCAAATTCCGTGACAAATCCTTCCTCGCTGATCCTGTGATTTACGCGCTTCAGGTAGTATTTCCGGTTCGCCATGGCCTCCAGTTTCGACACCTCCACAAACCTGCCCGGAACCAGCTCCGGCAGCCCTACGCAGGTTCCCCGGCTGTTCTGGCCCTCCGCCATCTGCATATTGGCAAAGATCTGCGCGCGGGCGTTCGCCTTGTTCTGGTTGTCCGCCTCCTCATCGACAATGCTGGACACCGGGGTCTTGGCCCACAGGGAGCTGATCGGTTCCCTGCTCTTTGCCTTCGCCTTTCCGATATAGGGTTTCTGCTCCTCCTGGTTGTACCCGGTCACCTCTATCTCCACATCCACATAGGAACACTCCATCTGGAACGACCACAGCTCCCGCCCGTATTCCAGAGAACAGACCGGACGGGCCTCCTTGCGCGGCTTGCGGAAATACGCCGTATCCCCCACCACGAGAAATTCCCTCTCGCAAAGCCCTTTCCCGATCAGCTCCTTTGTGATAAAATCGTAGTCCGTGGACTGCTGGGAGAGCGGTTTCTCCAGATTGTCACTGGTGGCGTCTATGTCGGGACGGCACAGCTTGGAATATTCCCCCAGTACCGCCTTGACCGCGTCCGAATAATTTTTGACATTGTACAGCTTGTGATGGGTGCCGTTTATCATCATCAGTCTGCGCACGTCCATAATCGTCACCACGAGACAGGCCTCCTCCGAAAATTCAGCGCCCAGCACCGCTACAAACCCTTTCAGCACCTTCCGGATCTCCGAAAGATAGCCTATACCGACCTCCACGATCGTCCCCAGCTTGAACTTGTTCTTGACCTTGCTGTCAAAGCTCCTCTTTTCCAGATCATACGCGCCCCCGATCCGAATCACCGCCGTGCTGGCCTCCGTGCTGGCCAGGGAGACGTCCATGGACAAAACGGACAGATTCAGCTCATCCACCGCGTCCTTGCCGTTGATGCACAGCTCAAAGGCCGGCACCTGGAAATTTCCATATTTATTTGCAAGAGAATCATAGGTGTAAACATCCGTCATTAAACCTGCCATGCAGACCTCCCTGCCGCCGGGGCGCTGCCCTTACCTTTTACAGCGCGGGCACTTTGATGATGGTTCCGGGCGGGATATGCAGAGGATCCGCCAGATTATTTGCCCTGGCGATCACCTTCCATTTGGATACATCCCCGTACTCATTCAGCGCGATATCCCAGATACTGCAGTCCTCCCGGATCATCCTGCACTTTGTCCGGTCGGGGGACTCAAAGGGGCTCTTCCGCTTTTTCTCGCTGGAGGAATAGCAGGACATGAGCGACAATTCCACCCGGGCCTGAATCGGCATACCGCTCTCCGTAAACTTGGTGTAGGTGCTCTTTACATCCGTGACCACACCCTTGAAAGACAGGGAGCCCCACTTAAATTTCACGGACGGGGGCGCGTGCAGATTTCCTTTGATATATACCAGCTCTTCAAAATCCTTCACCTTCTTGGACACGTCCGTGGCCTTCGCGCTGGTCAGGACGGTGGTGGTCAGGATCGGGCTGGTGTCAAAAAACAGCTCCACCTGCAGGGTAGTGGCATT
>CANPWJ010000217.1 GCA_947584035.1 uncultured Acetatifactor sp.
AGAAATATTCCCGGCTGACGCCTATTTCATCCGCGATCTCCGCCAAAGACACCGGCTCCCGGAAATGCCGCTCCGTGTAGGCCAGCACCTCCCGGATCCGCCCGTAATACCCCGGTGACACGCGGTTTAAGATCACTCCCCGGATATGGCTGTCCTCCCGAAAGGAGACCAGCCCCTGCACCAGGGCTGCCAGCGACACGCTGGCTCCCTTGCCGTCCACCACCAGGACCACCGGCGTGTCCGTAACGCACGCCGTCTCATAGGTGCTTCCCCGGACGCTGCTGCCCCCCATGCCGTCATAATACCCCATGACACCCTCCAGCACCGCCACGTCCTTCCCCGCCGCCCCCTGCGTGAGCAGATAGCGCGTGGTGTCCGGATCCGTGAAGAAAGTGTCCAGATTCCCCGAGGGGATCCCCAGGACCTGCCGATGAAACATGGGGTCGATATAATCGGGGCCGCATTTGAACGCCGCGGCGTCAAGGCCCCTCTTTTTCAGCAGCGCCAGCACGCCGCAGACCACCGTGGTCTTGCCGCTGCCGCTCTTGGGCGCCGCCAATAAGATTCTGCTGTTATGTTTCACGTTCTCCTCCAAAGCTGGCGATCCACACCGGATTCTCCCCCGCCATCCTGTGGTACCGCCCCGCCGGCCTTCCCCTGGCCACGCTCACCTGTACGACCTGCAGATCCCCCCACTCCGGGCAGCTCTCGGAAAGGTCGAGCACCTGTCCCAGCGTCTCCAGCGTGACCGCGCTCACCACGAAGCGGGCCTGTCTGTTTTTCTGCCGCACCGCCTCCACAATGGCGGCAAGCTTTCCGCCGCTGCCGCCCACAAAGACATGCGTGGGAGAAGGCAGGGACAGAAGCGCCTCCGGGGCCTCACCCGCCACGATCTCCACATTTTCCGCTCCGAACCGCTCCCGGTTGGCCCGGATCAGCTCCAGCGCCTTCTCGTTTCGCTCCACCGCATAGACCCGCCCCGCTTGGCACAGGGCAGCCGCCTCCATGGAGACGGAGCCCGTGCCCGCGCCCACGTCGTACAGAACGCTGTCCGCCCGCAGCCGAAGCTTCGCCAGCAGGACGGCGCGGATCTCCTCCTTCGTCATGGGCACTTCCCCTCGCACAAAGCGTTGGTCCGGCCACCCGGCGGACACTTCTTTCCGCAGGGCAGCACCCGGCCCTTCTCCCGGCGCAGGGCTTCTCTCCGGCTGCCCGGCGGACACGCCCTCCCCCAGGGCAGCACCTTCTCTCTCCAGCAAAACGAGGCTCAGGGCAGACGCCCGGATCTGTTGCAGTTCCTCCCAAGTCCCCGTCACAATGCGCTCGTCGGGGTAGGAAAGCCGCTCCCCCAGGGTGACCCGCAGACGCCCCGAAAACCGTTTGGAGAGCGCAGAGCAGATCCGCTGCAGATCCGCTCCGCTCCCCAAAAGCACGCAGACCCTGTCCCGCTTCTCCAGAAGCCCCGGCACATCACATTCCCTCCCGTGGAGACTGGCAAACACCACCCCTTCCCAGGGGATCCCCAGCCGATCACAAAAATACACCGGGGACGCGATTCCGGGAACCACGCTCACCTGAAAGCCGGCCGCCTCCAGCTCCCGCCGCGCGTCCGCCGCACCGGAGTAAAAGCCCACATCCCCGGAGAACACCGCCACCGCCCGGCCAAATTCCCCGTGCTCCTGCAGAAAGGCCGCGATCTCCCGCCCCCGGTAGCCTTCGTACATCGGCTTCCCGGCGATCTCTCCGCCCATCCTCCTGCAGCTCTCCAGAAGCCTGTCCGCCCCCAGGATCACGTCGCATTCCTCCAGAAGCTTCCGCGCCTGTACCGTGCACAGATTGGGCGCTCCCGGCCCGATCCCCACGAGCGCCACCTGCGCCGCGCCGTGCCCCTGTATGGGAGGGGAAAGATATTCCTCCAACCGCAAAAGCGTCTCCTTCAGGCTCTCTCCTCCGTTCTCCGGCGGACGTCCCACCGTCAAAACCTGTACTCCCAGGCGGGCCGCCGCCGCGCATTTCTCCCGGTAGCCGCCCTGCGGGCCGGACTGCTTGGTGACCAGATAGCGGATGTCCCACTGTTTCATCAGACCGTAATTCAGCTCCTCGTCAAAGGGCCCCTGCATGGCGGCGATCCTCTGCCCCGCAAGCCCCAGGCTGCGACATGCCTCCAACGCCTCCGACGTGGGCAGGACCCTGGCAAAGCACCGTTTTTCATACCCCGGTATCACGTTGTACTTTGCAAGCTCCTTGCTGCCGGTGGTGATCAGGATATTTCCCTCCCGGGTTTCCGCCAGCACCCGGGCGGCCTCCTCCACACTGTCCACAAAGGTGACGGGGCCATCGTCCGCACCGTCCGCCCGGCGCACCCGCAGACAGGGGATCCCCGTCCGCTCACAGGCGAGGCGCAGATTCCCGGACGCCTCCGCCGCATAGGGATGCGTGGCATCCACGCAGACGGCCGCTTCCATCTCCCGGAGAAAGCGCTCCATCCCGTCCGCGTCCATCCGTCCGACGTGGATCTTTAGATTGTCCGCCTCCGGCAGAAGAGACGCCCCGTAGGGAGTGGCCACACTGACAGCCACCCGGACGTCCCCGCCCGCGTAATGCTCCGCAATCTGTCTGCCCTCTGTGGTTCCCGCAAACAAAGCGATCGTTCCTCTCATATCGCCCTCTCCTTCTTCCGGATCCCCTTTTTCCGGTTCTCTTCTTTTCGGTTCCCCTTTTTTCAGTCCCCTTCTTCCAGTCCCCCATCCGCCCTTACGAGCGATCTATCATTGCATCCGTCTGCCGTTTTCAAAATTGATCCGGCCGATCCCATCATATACCATGCCGTTTTCGCTCTTTGAGTATAGCAAAAATATCCCCCGCTTTCAACCGCAACAACGTGGGATCCACTTTCTCTTGACTTCCGTTCCGCTCCGGCGTACAATCAAGATCAAGAAAAATCGGACAGCGAAAGCCCGAAACGGGGTTCCTCCCCGCACCGGGGTCCTTCGCGGAAAGGCGGGATATAACAATGAACCAGCAACAGCTGAACGCAGCCACACAGAATATGCTTGAATGGTTGTCGGATCCGCAGGAATTGGGAAAGGCACCGAATAAAATGGAGTGTGCCGGACAGTTTGAATACCGGGAAATGACCTACTATATTTTTAAATTTAAAACGGGGCTGCTGGGGAAATGGCTCCTCGGAGTATGCGGCGGTTTTGAGGAGGGTGAAACGGAGCCCTGCGGGCATACCTACAGTGCGATGCAGCCGTACAATGAAGCTACCGCGCAACAGGACTGCATCCAGATGATCGACAAGATCGTGGCCTATTGGCAGCAACAGGCGCAAACCTTCTAAAATAAAAAGCTTCCGATCTGAAAAAGCTCTACACTGTATCGGGCGGGATCCTTCTGGTCGATATAAATATTTGCGCGCAGATCTTCCTTTCGCTGAAAGGGCGTCAAAAGATAGTAGCCGCTTAGCGCCTGGTATTCCCTGCCCTCATAGCGAAATCGGCAGACGATCCTGCAGCCGTGGTAATTTCCAACTTGGATCCACGCTGCAGGGATTATGTCCTCTACGACGGCATCCACACGGATGCCGGACCGTTTCCGCTTTTCCAATTTTTTCTGATCGTATGCCAGCTTGCTTCCGGCGGCCAAAGACAGAATCAGCCACACCGAAGCATTGATCAGCATGACTTTCCAAAAAGTCGGGTCAAAAAAATTGCCCGCCAGACCAACCGCAAGCTCAATTCCCGCTACGAGCAGGGCCGCCTTCGCACAGACGGCGAACAGGTATTTCACAGGCTTGTGACCGGCCATCTGCTTTTCCTCAAAAAGCCGGGAAATCGTTTCTTCCGCCTTCCCCTGATATTCCTCCGCCGTTATGTGCTCCCCCGAAAACAACTCGTTCAGGCTGATCCCCAGCGCGTCGCACAAGGGTTGCAAAAGCGATACATCCGGCATCCCTTTCCCGTTTTCCCATTTGGAAACCGCCTGATTGGTGATCCCCAATCGCTCGGCCAGCTGCAGCTGTGTCAGATTTTTTTCTTTCCTGCACTGTGCAATAAACGATCCAATTCTTTTCTGATCCATAAAAATCCCCATTCCGGAGCGTTTACGCGACGGGGCGACGCGAATCTCAAATTCGCGTCTGCC
>CANPWJ010000218.1 GCA_947584035.1 uncultured Acetatifactor sp.
TCGTTGGATCGGTTTTCCCGGCTCCTCTCCCGCTCCGCCGGGTGATAGGCCCTGAGCTTTTTGTCCGTCCGCAGATCGCTCTTCCCGACGCTGCGCACCCGCCCCTCCGAGCGCTGCCAATCTTTCTTTACACGTTCCATCCTGCACCTCCGCGCGTGACCTCTGCAGCCTTTCCGTCTCCGGGATCACAGGCCGCCCTCGGGCTCCAAAAGCATGTAATACTGCCCCAGCTGTTCCTTCGTGAGGATCTTGCCATTCTTGGCAAATTCATTGCGGATACCCGCTATGATATGGCCCATGGACACCCGGTCGGAAGCGGCCGCAGCCAGGAACGCAGCGTGCAGCACCGCGTTTTTGATACCGCTCCCCGACAGCTCAAAGCTGGCGGAGAGAAATTCGTAGTCCAGATCCTCGCACACCGGCGTCTGATCCGGGAAGGCCTTCCTCCAGATCTGCTCCCGCCGGGAGGCATCCGGAAAGGGAAAGTCAATCACAAACTTCATCCTGCGCTTAAAGGCCTCGTCAAAATTTTGCAGATAATTGGTGGCCAGGATCGTGATCCCCTCGTATTCCTCCATCTTCTGCAGCAGGAAGGCCGCCTCCATATTGCTGTACTTATCGTTGGCGTCCCTGACCTCCATCCGCTTGGAGAAAAGTACATCGGCCTCGTCAAAAAACAAAATAACCTGGCTCTTCTTGGCCTGTTCAAAGATCTCCTCCAGATTCTTCTCCGTCTCCCCTACGTATTTGCTGACCACCGCCGCCAGCTCGATTCGATACAGATCCAGACACAGCTCGGACGCCATCACCTGAGCCGCCATGGTCTTTCCCGTTCCGGGGGGCCCGGCGAACACTACCGAGATTCCTCTCCCGTAGGAGATTTTCCGGTCAAATCCCCAGGCTTCATACACCCATTTTTTATAGAGGACCTGATCACAGGCTTCCTTCAGCCTCTGCTTTTGAGAGGGCGGAAGGATCAGATCCTCCCACGTATAGCAGGGCTGGATCTTGACCGCCTTTTTGCCCATGCCGTCCCGCAGCAGATAGTAGCAGCCCTTCTGCAGATCCTCCCGTTCCAGCCGGGCGCTGCCGCGGATAAAGGCATACTGCCTTGCGTTCTGCACCGCCTGCTTGATCTGCCCCGGTGTAAAGAGAAATTTATTGGCCCACTCGGAGGGTGCGCAGAGCTCCTGTCCCTCCAGCATCCTCTCCCACAGGGCCACACTCTCCTGATAATTCGGAAGGCCCATTTCACATTCCAGACGGGAGATCTCCTCCGGACAGGCTCCCGGCGCCAGAGGCTTTTCTCCGATGGTAAACACCACCTCCGCCTCGTCCAGCATCCGGCGAAGGAGCCGGGCCCTGTACAGCTCCTCTTCCGCAAACCAATTCTCCGGCAGCCCCCGCAGAAACAGATATGCCCCGTAGATCCGGCACTCCCTGAGGGCGTCCCGCAAAACAGAAAGGTCCCCGTCCAGATAACTGCCGTCCAGGATCAAAAGCGGCCGCTTCCGCCGGCTGCAAAATTCCAGGATCCGGCTTTTCCTGCCGCTCCCCTCGGGCCCGTACAGATGAAAAAGCACCGGCCCGCCGCCCGCCTGGCTCTCCATAAAGCGTTCCATCACCGGTACCGGCCCGGGGCCGGTAAGCTCCTCCTGAAATTCCTCCGGATACCTTATGCTCCACAAAAGATCATAGGGGCCGTAGCCGTAGATTCCTCCCTCCAGAAAAACCCGGATCCGTTCCTCCAGAAAATAAACGGTCTGACCGTCCCGCTGCTCCTTTTGGAGAAAGTAACAAAGCAATTTGCCATCCGGCCAAAAATAGGACGCGTACTCCGCTTTCAGGCCGTATCTCTCCGCCAGCGCAGAGGCCGTCAGGCCCTGGCTATGCTCTTCTGTTTCCAGCAGGGTCTTTACACAGAATTGTTCAAAATCGTCCAGATCAAAGACCCCTCTTAAATATTCCGCCGGCCGAAACGCCCGGCCCTCTGCATCCTCCCTGCCGCTCATCCCTGTTCTTCCTCACGCTTTTTTCTGCATCGCCTGCTCATAGACGCGGATCGTTTCGGCACTTAAGTCCACGCCCAGCTCCTCCCGAAAGATCTTTTGGGAGGATTCAAAGACCCGCTTGATCTGCTGGCGGTCCCCCGACCGGGCGTAGCACCGCAGAAGTCCCGCCACCGCCTCCTCCGAATAGCGGTCAGAGGTAACGTAAGCTGTCCAACAGGCCTCCTCCGTCTCGTAGTCCTCCCGCTCCCTGCAAAAATCGGCCAGAAGAGAACAGGCCCTTCCATAGCATCGCTCAAAATAGACGCGTCTGGCCATGCACCAGGTGCCGTCCGCCTCCGCCAGATAGACGCCCCAGGGATCCAACAGCTCCTCCCTCCGCGCGTAGAGCGCTTCGGCGTCCGACGCCTCCGCCAGTCTGCAGATCTCCTTCTTACTCTCCAGGTCGATCACCATCTGGGAGGTATCCAGATAATACTGATGGTTCCTGTACTGGATCAGACCTGCCAGCTCCGGCTGGGAGCTCAGCTCCTTGCGGATACTGTAGATCATATTGTGCAGCATGGCCACGCTGTTGTTGGGTGCATTGTCAGGCCAGAGCTGCTCCAGCAGGACCTTGCGCTCCACGGGCCTTCCCTCTCTGTCCACCAGATAGGCGAAAAGCTCCAGCGCCTTGCGGGTCCTCCAGGAGATCTCCTTCCCCGTCCGGGAGATCTCCACCCGGAATTTCCCGAAGCAGGACACCGTCAGAAGCTTCCTCTTTTCCCCGGTTCCGGCTTCCTCCTCCAGACGATCCGCCGCCTCCTTTACCTTTTTAAGCTCCGGCGTGTATTCCACGCCGCACTCCTCCAGGCGCTGAAGATACTCCGAGACCACCTTCCGCTTTCCCTCGCCCAGAAACAAAAGCCCGTATTTTTCCAGAACGGTGACCAGGATTTTTGGTTTTCCGGACAGCATGGCATATCGTGCGGCCACGTCCGGATCCTGATGCCTCAGATAATAGCCCGCCATCTTTTCGTAGATCCCCTGCCGCTGCTCCTGGCTGACCCTGTCGTTTAAGAAGCTCCGGAACATGGAGTGGTACCGATAGCTGCCGCTCTTTCCCCCTATGCGGAGGATAAACAGATTTTCCTGAAGCAGGTATTTTAAGATCCCCCTGGCGTTCTCAATACCGCAGATATCGTTGCACAGATCCGGCTGCAGCTCCTCCGCGAAGGAGGTATTGAGCAAAAACTGCTGAATGTCGTAGGGCAGACCTTTGTACAGCTCATAGGCGATATAATTCTGCACCATGGACTCCTGGGTGATGCTCTCCCACTCCACATCCGGATCAAAGCATCCCAGACGGCGCAGATAAAGCGCGGCAAACATCACGCCCGCAGGCCATCCCTCCATATTGCTCCAGATCATGTTGGCGTACCGCTCAGCCTCCTTCCCGGACAGCATGGCGCTCAAAAAATGAGACACCTCCTCCTCCCGGAAGCTCAGGCGCTCCGTCTCTATGATAACGCCCTGGTTGCGCATAAAATACTTGGTGAAAAAATCCGGCACGGCTCCCTTTGTGGCCGCCATCAGCGTAAAATATCCCCCGGTGTGATCCAGAAGCTCCTCCAGGATCCGGAAGATCTCCGGGTTATCGATCACCTGGAAATCGTCCAGCACCAGCACCAGCCTCCGGGAATCGGCCGTAGACTCCAGGCTTTCCTCTATCTCCACGATCAGATCTCTGACGAACTGGCTGAAGGCATCCGGCGTTATCCCCACATAGTATTCCTCATCCATCTCAAATCCGTCCAATACCCGGCTCAGGGACCGGATCAGATACTGTATAAAGGTGACCGGCTGATTGTCCAGCACATCCAGATGATACCAGGCACAGATATGTTCCGGCAGACGGGCAAACTGGGACATCAGCACGGTCTTTCCATAACCGATCGTGGCATGTAATACCAGAAGCTTCCCCTGTTCCTGCCGCAGCTCCGACAGGAGAAGCTCTCTCTGTTCGTATTCCTTTTGCATGTCCGGGATCAATATTTTTGATTCCAGCTTTCTGCTTCTGTCCATCCCATCTACCCCTAACCGAAAGCCGATCCGTAATATCGTATGCTCCACCTGTACATCTC
>CANPWJ010000219.1 GCA_947584035.1 uncultured Acetatifactor sp.
TGATGGAGCGGAACAGCAAAGCCCCGTTCACCTCAAAATAGGGGTTCTCCGTGGTGGCGCCAATCAGGACCACCGTCCCATCCTCCACGTAGGGAAGCAGGTAATCCTGCTGCCCTTTGTTGAAGCGGTGGATCTCATCGATAAACAGGATGGTACGTCTGCCGTACATCCCCTGGAGCTCCTTGGCCTTCGCCACCACCTCCTCCATATCCTTCTTGCCGGCCACCGTCGCATTGATCTGGGTAAACTCAGCGCTGGTCGTGCCCGCTCAGCTTGTCCGCCTGAATGGCGCGGTAGAGCAGCTTAT
This sequence comes from uncultured Acetatifactor sp., assembly GCA_947584035.1. GTDB lineage: Bacteria > Bacillota > Clostridia > Lachnospirales > Lachnospiraceae > Acetatifactor. The sequence continues at coordinate 308 of CANPWJ010000219.1, forward strand.
CCTTTCCGATGATATGCTCCTGCCCCACCACCTCGTCCAGCGTCCTGGGCCGCATCCGCGCCGCCAGAGGGGACTCCTTCTCCATGTTGGCGCTTCTCATATAGTCAAACAGATCCATTGGCCTCTCCTCGTTCAAACTGCTCCAGCGCATACAGTGCAGCGCCCACCGCTCCCACGATCTCCGGCTCCGGGCAGATATAGAGCTTCGCGAGAAGCTTGTCCTCCACCGCCCGCACCACGCCCGGATTCTTGGCCACGCCGCCCGTCATCATAAAGTCGGGCTCCAGCCCTACCCGCTTCAGCAGGGAATAGGATTTGTTCGCGATGGCCTGACAGATCCCGTTGGCAATATCCGCCTTCTCCTTGTTGTTGGCAATCAGGGAGATCACCTCGGACTCCGCGAACACCGTGCACATGCTGGTGATCTCGATCGCCTCCCTGGACTGCAGGGCCACCGGGCCCACCTCGCTGATATCGATCTCCAGGGTCCGGGCGATCGCCTCCAGAAAGCGCCCCGTGCCGGCCGCACATTTATCGTTCATCACGAAATCTACGACCTCGCCCTTCTCGTCCAGCCGGATGGCCTTGCTGTCCTGCCCGCCGATATCCAGGATCGTGCGGATCCTGGGATTGAAATAATGGGCGCCCCGCCCGTGGCAGCTGATCTCCGTCACATTTTCATCCGCAAAGGGAATACTCACGCGGCCGTAACCGGTGGACACGATCCAGGAGATGTCCTCCCGCTTCAGCCCGGCCTTTCCCAATACCTCCCCCAGGATGCGGTCCGCGCTCTCCCCCGATTTGGCGCCGGTGCGCACCACCGAAAACGCCTTGATCTCCCGGTTCCCGTCCATGATCACCGCATTGGTGGAGGTGGAACCGCTGTCTATCCCTAACACATACATCTCCGTATTCTCCCTTCTGCTCTGCCGTCTAACGGCGATCTGTTCCTGCCGCCCGTCCTCCGACGCCCTGAGGGACTCCAAGAACGCCTCGATCCTGGTCAGGATCTGGCCGTAGCTCTGTCTGGTATTATCCGTCTCCAGCAGGAGCAGGGGCCGGTGCAGGATCTCCTTGAGCCACGCGTATTCATACGAATAATTGTCGCAGAACTGCACCGTATGGTAGATCACGCCGTCCACGCTGTCCGCGTAGCGGACGATGGCCTGATCCCGGTTCGCGGCCGTCTCCATGCGCATACAGGGGAACTGCCCCAGCAGCCCTCTGGCGTACCCGGCCATCAGGTTCTCCTCCTCCACCAAGAGCTTTCTCCCCAGCCCGGTACAGGTCAGGTCAAAGGCTACCTCCACACCGCGCTCCCGCAGGATCCGATGAATGTTGGGGTTGGCCCTGGCGCCCAGGACGCCCACCCGCAGCCTCCCCTTCGCAGCCTCCGACGGCTGCGCGGCGGCGCCGGCCTGGCCGCCTCCCCGGTACCGCTCCCGCAGAAGCGCCTCCAGCCTGGCCTCCTCAAAGACCTTGCCGCTGTACGCCTCATAGGCCCTGACCATCTCCCGGATGCGCCTTTCGTAGAGCGCTATGCCCGCGTCCTTGGTCACCCGGGGCACGTCCAGCATATAGACGAAGGTGTCCGGCAGCTTCTCCTTCAGCACGTCATAGACCCGGCGGATGCTGTCGCAGCAGGTCGTCAAAACGATCCCCTCATACCGCTTCTCCAGGGCCACCTCCAGAAGCCCCTTGGCAAAGCTGCAGATATTGGGGTGCATCAGCGTGTCCGCCTGATTGAAGGTGTTGACCTCCGGCTCAATGCGCTCCACCTGCTCCCCCAGAGCCTCAAAGATCTCTATGGGCGTATATTTACAGATATATCCGATCATTGTGCGCTCTCCTCCTCGATCATCTCCAAAAAAGCCTCCAGCCTTGTCTTGATCTGCCCGTCGTGGCTGTTCCGCTTGTCAATGCCGTCCCCGTCCAGGATCAGCATGGGGATCCCCCGCTCCTTCATGGCCTCCTTCAAGAGCGGGCTCCCGCCGGACGCCTGCTTGCAGCCCCAGTGGCAGAAGTGGATCACCGCGTCCGGACGCCACTCATCCACCATCTCCCCGATCATCTGCGCCTTGTGACTGTAGGAACCGTTGAACACATTCTGCAGCAGCTTCACCGCCACCGAGCGGAAGGGATCCTCCGCATCCATCTCCCCGTCATAATCCATCACAATGTCGCTGGCCAGGATCTGGTACTGCCTGCTGCCGTTAAAGTACTCCTTCAGGCTCTCCTGATAGAAGGGAAGCAGGTGCACCCACAGAATACGCTTCCCGTGAAATTCCGGATAGGTCTGGATATCCTCGTTCATAAAGCGCACCTGCTCCAAAAACTCTTTCGTCCCCATGAGAAGGTGCGTCCCCATCATCAGGTAGAGCTGATCGATGATATCTCCCGGATAATAGTGCTTCTGCGCCAGCTTCGCAAATTTCTTCAGCTCCTGCCGGGTCTCATTCTCAATGCGCATGGACTCCCGGAACCGCTCCATATCCAGCTTCCGCCCCAGATGCTGCTCCATGGACGCAGCCAGCTCCTTCAGCTGTCCCGTCAGGTAGTCCACGGACGCCTCGTCGTCCGTGTAGGGCACATCCAGCAGCGTGAAGGGGACATTGTTCTTTTTCTGCAGATAGCGAAACGTGTTCAGATTGCCGTCGCAGGAGATGGAGGTGGTCACCGCGTAAGAGGGCGCGGCCACCGCGCCGCTCTCCACTCCGCCGATAAACGTCTTGTGATAGGAGCACAGCGTGGGGGCGATCCCCAGGCTCTGGGCAAAGTCGATAAAGAAATCCTCCAGATGGTATCCCGTCATATAGCAGGACAGGCACTCGATGGAGAGCATATTCAGGCCGAAGCTGTGGATCAGCTCACAGGGCGCAAAAATGTTGCCCCAGATATAGCGGTCCCCGTTCGCCAGAGAATCGGCGACCAGCCCCATCATCATATTTTCCAGCTTTTGGTACCCCTTGGAAAGACTTCTCTTGGGAAAAAAACGTGTCCGGAAATGATTGGCGCGAAAGCCCAAAAGGATCTTGTCCCAGCTCTTCTCCGGCTCCGCCTGTGTCTTTTCCCGGACATATTGAATATACCGCTCCGCTACATTCATGTTTTCTGACCTCACATCCTATCGTCGATTTTGTTTAAGATTGTACCACCTTTTCCCCTCCTTTACAACCGAAACATCCCGCGACGCCCCGGGGATTCCGTCCGGGGGCTCATCTCACCCGCCCGACCCGGCGCTCCATCTCCCCGCCAGGGAAAGCGCGCGGTTCAAAAAGAGCACGTCCGCCCGCTTTCCCGGGGACAGGCTCCCCACCTCATCGTCAAGCCCGATGGAGCGGGCCGGCGCGGCGGTGGCCGCGGCGACGGCTTCCTCCAGCGGGACTCCGATCTGCACCACCCGCCGCATACCGTCAAAGAGATTGGTCACCGATCCCGCGATGGTGCCGTCCGAAAGCTCTGCCCGGTGTCCCCGGACATGCACGCTCTGTCCGCCCAGCTCATAGACGCCGTCGGACAGCCCTGTGGCGCGCATGGAGTCGCTGATCAGAACCACGCGCCCGGGAAAAATCCGAAAGGCCATCCGCACCACACTGTCGTGCACATGGATCCCGTCCCCGATCAGCTCCACCCAGCACCCCGGCGTATCCGCCGCCGCTCCGGGCAGCCCCGGCTCCCGGTGGTGCAGCGGGTTCATCCCGTTGAACAGATGGGTCACGTGATCCGCCCCGGCCGAAAAAGCGTCGATACAGGTGTCATAATCCGCGGACGTATGGCCCAAGGAAACATGGATC
>CANPWJ010000220.1 GCA_947584035.1 uncultured Acetatifactor sp.
CGAAGCCGCGCACCTTCCTGTCCTCCGGGGGGCTGGGGACCATGGGCTACGGCCTGGGGGCCTGTATCGGCGCACAGCTGGGGCAGCCGGATAAGCTCTGCATCAACATCGCCGGGGACGGATGCTTCCGCATGAATATGCAGGAGCTGGCCACCGCCAGCCGCTATAACGTACCCATCATCCAGGTGGTGATCAACAACCATGTGCTGGGTATGGTGCGCCAGTGGCAGACGCTGTTCTACGGCAAGCGCTATTCCCAGACCGTGCTGGAGGACCGGGTGGACTACTGCAAGGTGGCCGAGGCCCTGGGATGCGCGGCTATCCGCGTGACGGAGAAGGAGGAGGTGGCTCCGGCCATTGAGAAAGCGATCTCCCTGAAGGCTCCGGTCCTGATCGAGTGTGTGATCCCGGAGGACGACAAGGTGTTCCCCATGGTTCCAGCGGGAGCTCCCATCAGCGAAGTGTTTGACGGGGACGACCTGAAGGAAGAGTAGAGAGGAGCCGGGCGCAGGGATCCGGTTCTCACGGGAAATGTACGAATGAAACGAAATGCGAGGGCGACTATTTTCAAGAAAATCTTTATCGTGCTGCTTCTGCTGCTGGTGCTTATGTTTGCGGGATATTTCCTGTTGGCGTTCTATTACCGCTCAGGGTTTAGCTTAAACACCTGGATCAACGGGGTCTACTGCACCGGCAGGACGGTGGAAGAGGTGAACGAGGAGCTTCTGTCTCAGACGGAGGCTCCTGTTGTCGTATTTTCCCTGGACTCCGGGTGGGACGCCGCCTACAACGACACAAACACCGTCGATCTGCGGGAATTGGGGTATACCTGTGATTACAGGGACGCCTTGAACGCTTACCAGGAGAAGCAGGATCCCTTCCTGTGGGTGGACAATATCCTGTTCCACCGAAACCATACGATACAGCCGGATATCACCTACGACGAGGCGGCCTTTCGGGCGGCCTTCGAGCAAAGCTGCGTGCGACATTACAGTGAGCCGATCAGCGGGATCTACACCGTAAACCTGGATGAAAAGTTTGGCTGGAGCGCATACGACGGGCTCACCCATCGGATCGACCTGGACCGGGCCTTTGCGCAGGTGAAGGAGTCCGTGGCGGCGGGACAGTATGAGATCAACATCGACGCTCTGGACTGCTTTTACGATCTGCCCGCCACTCAGGAGCAGGAAGAACTGCGCGCGCTGTGGGAGAGGCTGGACGCATTCCAGAACTGCGATATCGTGTACGATATGGGAGCGGAGAAAGTGCCCCTGGACCCGGTGCAGACCGCTCAGTTTCTGCGGTATGAGAGCAGGGAGGAGCGGCAGGGGCCATGGGAGCTTACGATAGAGTGTCCCGTGCTGGACGCCGAGGGGCGGTTCGTGCTGGATGAGGAGAAGGTACGGGCGTTTGTGGCCCGCCTGGCGGAGCAGTACGACACCTACGGGAAGGAGCGGGCGTTTCGAAGCACCAGAGGAGACAGGGTGACGGTTCCTGGGGGAGGCACCTACGGGACCACCCTGGACCAGGAGGCGGAGGTCGCGTTTCTCATGGGACATCTGCTCTCGGAGGAGGTGCACACAGGGGAGATAAAGCCGCATGTGCCGTCCTATGAACGGCAGGGGCTGGCCCGCGGGGCGGATGACATTGGGAGCACCTATATCGAGGTGGATATGACGGAGCAGAGGCTGTACTATTACGAGGAGGGAGAGCTTTTACTGGAGACGGATGTGGTGACCGGCAACACCTCCCGACGGATGGGGACGCCCCAGGGAGTAAACTATGTGTACGGCAAGCAGAAGCACCGGGTGCTCAGAGGGCCCGGGTATGCTACGCCGGTGGATTACTGGATGCCGGTCAAGGGCAACGTGGGGATCCATGACGCTGACTGGCGGGACGAATTCGGCGGCGCGATCTATCAGACAAACGGTTCCCACGGCTGCATCAACGTGCCGCCGGACAAGATGGCCGAGCTCTACGATTTGGTGGAGGTGGGGACTCCGGTGGTCATGTTTTATTAACTTCTACTTGACGAAAACCGTTGGAAAGCTTATTCTATACATATGTGTTTGGTTGAGATATCACTTTTAGGAGGAGATGGAAATGGCAAGGATTTATAATTTTTCGGCCGGCCCCGCGGTGCTGCCCGAGGAGGTGCTCCGGGAAGCGGCGGATGAGATGCTGGATTACAGAGGAAGCGGGATGTCCGTGATGGAGATGAGCCACCGCTCCAAGGTGTATGACAATATTATCAAGGAGGCGGAGGCGGACCTGCGGGAGCTGATGAACATTCCTGACAACTACAGGGTTCTCTTTTTACAGGGTGGCGCCAGCCAGCAGTTTGCGATGATCCCCATGAACCTGATGAAGCATAAGAAGGCCGCCTACATTGTGACCGGACAGTGGGCCAAGAAGGCGTACCAGGAGGCCAAGCTCTACGGCGACGCGGTGGAGGTGGCATCCTCCGCAGACAAGACCTTCTCCTATATTCCGGACTGCTCCGACCTGGACATCCCGGAGGACGCGGACTACGTCTATATCTGTGAGAACAATACCATCTACGGCACGAAATTCTGGAAGCTTCCCAATACCAAGGGGCATACCCTGGTGGCGGATGTGTCCAGCTGTTTCCTCTCCGAGCCGGTGGATGTGACCAAGTACGGCGTGATCTACGGCGGTGTCCAGAAGAATATCGGCCCTGCTGGCGTGGTGATCGTGATCATCCGGGAGGACCTGATCACGGAGGATGTCCTGCCCGGGACGCCCACCATGCTGCGCTACAAGATCCATGCCGACAATGCCTCCCTGTACAACACGCCTCCCGCATACGGTATCTACATCTGCGGCAAGGTGTTCAAGTGGCTGAAGAAGCAGGGCGGCCTTGCGGCCATGAAAGAGCGCAACGAGAAGAAGGCGAAGATCCTCTACGATTTCCTGGACGAGAGCAAGCTCTTTCACGGGACCGTGCGGAAGGAGGACCGTTCCCTGATGAACGTGCCCTTCGTGACCGGGGATGAGGAGCTGGACGCCAAGTTTGTCAAAGAGGCCAAGGAGGCCGGGTTTGAGAACCTGAAGGGGCACAGGACCGTGGGCGGTATGCGCGCCAGCATCTACAACGCCATGCCCATCGAAGGCGTGGAGAAGCTGGTGGCGTTTATGAAAAAATTTGAGGCGGAGAACCTGAAATAAGTTTCAGGCAGGAGAGCATAAGGAGAAAGAAACATGTATCATATTCATTGTCTGAATCCTATCTCGAAGGTAGGACTGAACGGTCTGACGGCTGACTATCAGCTGACGGACAACGTAAAGGAGGCGGAGGGCATCCTGGTGCGGAGCGCCGCCATGCACGATATGGAGCTGCCGGATACGCTGCTGGCGGTGGCCAGAGCCGGAGCCGGGACCAACAATATCCCGCTGGACAAATGCGCGGAGAAGGGGATCGTGGTGTTCAACACGCCCGGCGCCAACGCCAACGGCGTGAAGGAGCTGGTAGTGGCCGGGATGCTCCTGGCGGCCCGGGACGTGGTCGGCGGCATCCAGTGGGTGAAGGACAACCGGGGCGATGAGAATATTGCCAAGACTGCCGAGAAGGAGAAGAAAAACTTCGCCGGGACCGAGCTTTCGGGCAAGAAGCTGGGTGTCATCGGGCTGGGCGCCATCGGCGTGAAGGTGGCCAACACCGGCGTGAGCCTGGGCATGGAGGTGTACGGCTACGATCCGTACCTTTCGGTCAACGCCGCCTGGAACCTGAGCCGTTCGGTGAAGCATGTGCTGAACGTGGAGGATATCTACGCGGAGTGTGACTATATCACGGTGCATGTGCGCTCATGGACTCTACCAGAGGCATGATCAACGGGGAGGCCATCTCCCGGATGAAGGACGGCGTGATCCTCTTGAACTTTGCGAGAGACCTTCTGGCGGACGAGAACGCGGTGCTGGAAGGATTAAAGAGCGGAAAAGTGGCCCGTTATGTGAGCGATTTCCCCAATCCCACCACTGCCGGGGCAGAGGGATGTATCGTGATCCCGCACCTGGGAGCCAGCACGGAAGAGTCCGAGGACAACTGCGCGGTGATGGCCGTGGAGGAGATCATGGACTAC
>CANPWJ010000221.1 GCA_947584035.1 uncultured Acetatifactor sp.
CGTGCTGGAGATGCTGGCCCTGTCCGTGGTGGGCAAGGTGATCGGCATGGCCACGGTGGGCGTCTGAGGAGATGGGACGGATAAGGCATGAGCAATATTATGGTCATAGACGATGACGTATACATCGGGGACCTGCTGGAGGAGGTGCTCGCGGGACAGGGCTACGGCGTGTCCCGCGCCTACTCCGGCACGGAGGCCCTGCTTTTTTTGCGGGAGAGGAGGCCGGATCTGATCCTGCTGGACCTGATGCTTCCGGGAGCGGACGGGGGAGAGGTGCTGGCCCGCGTGCACGGCATCCCGGTCATTGTGATCAGCGCCAGAGCGGATGTGGACGACAAGGTCGCCCTCTTATCCAGCGGTGCGGCGGATTATATCACCAAACCCTTTGACGTCCGGGAGGTGCTGGCGAGGGTGGAGGTACAGCTGAGGAGCGGACGCCCGCCGGCAGGGGATATCCTCACCTTCCGGGATCTGGTGATGGACTGCGGGGAATACCGTGTGACGGCCGGGGGCACCGAGATCCGTCTGACCCGGACGGAGTACGCGCTCTTAAAGCTGCTGTTACAGAATCCCAGCCAGGTGATCACCCATTCCTCCCTGTTGGAACGGATCAGCGGGGACACGCCGGACGGGGGGCCGGGCTCTCTGAAGGTCCATATGAGCAATCTCCGGCGGAAGTTAAAGGAGCCCACCGGATGGGATTATATCGAATCCGTCTGGGGGATCGGCTTTAAACTGCGCGGGCCCCAGGAGGAACCGTATTCTTAAATCTTTCCGATTTCTTAACCTTTTTCTTTTCTTTTTTTATCCCTTACCTGATAACCTGATAGTGCGGCGGTGCCTTTTGCGGGGGAGCGAAAGGCACCGGGATCAAAACAAGGGACGGCGGCTGCAGCCGCGGCCCCTGGAACGGAGGATGTATGGAAGATGTGTTGACGGTAAGCGGGCTGGTCAAGCGCTACCGGCGGTCGGCGGCCCTGCAGGGGGTCACGATGCGCGTCCCCAGAGGCGCCATCTATGGGCTGGTGGGAAAGAACGGCGCGGGCAAGACCACGCTGTTTCGAGTTATCTGCGGCCTTCAGGAGCCTACGGAGGGGGAGTATGCCCTGTATGGGGTGCCCTGCGGGGAACGCAGGATCCTGGAGGCAAGGAAGCGCATGGGGGCGGTGGTGGAGACGCCGGCCATCTATCTGGATATGAGCGCGGAGGACAATCTGAAGCAGCAGTACCGCATCCTGGGGCTTCCCTCCTTTGCGGGGATCCGGGAGCTGCTGGAGCTTGTGGGACTCTCGGACACAGGGCACAAGAAGGCGGGAAACTTTTCCCTGGGGATGAAGCAGCGCCTGGGAATCGCCGTGGCGCTGTGCGGGAGCCCGGATTTCTTGATCCTGGACGAGCCGACGAACGGCCTGGATCCGCAGGGGATCATCGAGATGCGCGAGCTGATCCTGAAGCTGAACCGGGAAAGGCAGATCACCGTGCTCCTCTCCAGCCACATCCTGGACGAGATGTCCCGGGTGGCTACCCACTACGGGTTCCTGGACCAGGGCCGCATTGTGCAGGAGATCGATGCCGGGAGCTTTCAGGGGAGCCGCAGGAAGAGCGTGGCGCTTGCCGTGTCGGACACGGAGGCGGCAAGCCGCGTGATGACCGAGTGTGGGCTGGAGTATGAGATCCTGTCTGGCCTGTCCGTCTCCGGAAGGGGAGAGGAGCGGGAAAGCAGGGCGCAGGGGGAGGTCCTGGTCTACGGGGAACCGGAGCTGGGCGGACTGATCCTGGCGCTGGCCCGGGAGGGATGCCGGGTGCATTCCGTGCAGGAGCGGGACGAAAGCCTGGAGAGCTACTATATCAATCTGGTGGGAGGTGGATCCTGTGAGTAATCTGCTGGGCGCAGGGTTTGCGCGGCTTAGGAGGAGCAAATGTCTGTGGTTCTGTCTGGCCTTTCTGATCGTATGGGTGATCGTCGCGGCCGGCGACCGCCAGATGACGCAAACGACCATAGGGAAGGATGGGGAGGTACAGAAGCAGATCCTGTATGAGGATCTGGAAAAGGTGGTATTCTCGTTCCTGCCCTATCTGGGGTTTGTGGTCGCTATCTTTACGGGAATCTATATGGGGGCGGAATATGGGGAGGGCACCCTTCGCAATAAGCTGATCGCCGGATACGGCCGGGGCACTGTCTATCTGGCGGAGGCGGTGGTCTGCGCCTCTGCGGCGGCAATCCTCTGCGGCGGTGCGCTGGCGGTGGGCACGCCGGTCCTGCTGCTCATGGGATTTAAGCTTTCCGTCTCCCCGGGGGTGTTTTTGGGGATGGCCGTATCAGGGGTACTGTCCGCCGCTGCCTGTTCCGGCATCGCCCTTTTGGTCGTCACCCAGATACAGCGCGGAAGAAACGCCATGGCGGCAGGGATCCTGGTGTTCTTTCTGCTGGTGGTGCTGGCGGCCTGGCTGGACAACCGGCTGGAGGAGAAGGAGGCCCTCCCCGGGGGATGGATGGTCACGGAGGAGGGGGAGATTGTTCCGGTGGAGGCAGCCCCCAACCCCCGCTATGTGGCGGATCCCCTGGCGCGTACCGCCATGGAGCTTTTGGAGGAGGTCCTTCCCGTGGGACAGGGGATCCGGATCTCCAACCGTGACCTGGAGCACATGGAGCGGTGGCCGCCGCTGTCCCTGGCGGTGACGTTTGCGGCCACGGGAGCGGGAGCGCTTCTTTTTCGAAAAAAGGATATCCGATAGCAGGATCGGAGCAGGGCGGGGAGGTCTATGGAACAGTTACTTTGTCTGATAATCGGTCTGATGGGGCTTTGTCTGGCGGCGCTTGCCGTCAGGCTCCGGGGGATACGGAAGGATCTTAAGAGCATCCGAAGGCAGCTTTCGGAGAAGCGGAAGGGGGATACCAACACCCTGATCACGCTCTCCGGGCACGATCGGAGCGTGCGGGAGCTGGCGGAGGATCTGAACATCCAGCTGCGCGGTCTGCGCGCCATGCGTCACCGGTACGAGCAGGGGGATGCGAGGCTGCGGGAGGCCATCGCCAACATGTCCCACGACCTGCGGACGCCGCTTACCGCCATCAGCGGCTATCTGGAGCTTCTGGAGAGAGGGAGCTGGGAGGAGGAGCCCCGCCGGTACCTGAAGATCCTGCGGAACCGGACGGAATATCTCAAGGGGCTGGCGGAGGAGCTGCTTTGCTATACCGCCGCGTTCTCCCGGGATGCGGGGACAATCCGCCGGGAGGAGGTGGCGCTGGAGCGGGTGCTGGAGGAAAGTGTGGCGTCCTGCTACAGTCTGCTGACGAAGGCGGGCATCACGCCCCGGATCCGGCTGCCGGAGCGTTCCGTCATCCGGCAGAGCAGCCGGGAGCTTTTAGAGAGGGTGTTTGAAAACCTCCTGGAGAACGCGGTGAAATACGGGGACGGCGATCTGCAGATCACCCTGAGGGAGAACGGAAGCATCGTCTTTTCCAACCGGGCCCCGGGGCTGGACGCGGTGTCGGTGGGCCGTCTGTTCGACCGCTTTTACACCGTGGGGAACGCCAGGGGCTCCACCGGCCTGGGACTGTCGATTGCCCGGAAACTGACGGAGGATCTGGGAGGAAGCGTCCGTGCTCGGTACGACCAGGGGCGTCTGTCGGTCATCGTTTCCTTTCCGGCCGGTATTGAAGATTCGCACCGATAGGGGTATACTGATAGGGAGAGAAAACCCCGGACGGGGATACGGAGGTGCGGCCATGCGGATGTATGATCTGATTGCCAGAAAACGGGATGGGGGAGAGCTGACCGAGGAGGAGATCCGGTTTTTCGTGACTGGGTACACGGCGGGAACGATTCCCGATTACCAGGCTTCCGCCCTGATGATGGCGATTTATTTTCAGAAGATGACGGAGCGGGAGACCTGCGCTCTGACGATGGCGATGGCAGAGAGCGGGGAGATGCTGGATCTGTCGGCCATCCGGGGCGTGAAGGTGGATAAGCACAGCACCGGGGGCGTGGGGGATAAGACCTCCCTGGCGCTGGCGCCCATGGTGGCGGCCTGCGGCGTGAAGATGGCCAAGATGAGCGGCAGGGGGCTGGGCCA
>CANPWJ010000222.1 GCA_947584035.1 uncultured Acetatifactor sp.
CAGCGAGACGCCGGAGGGCTGCGTCTGCTATCAGAGTTATTCCCAGGGCTCCTATGTGGACCCGGGCACCCAGGTGGATATCCGGGTGAGCCAGGGGCCGGAGAAGAACACGTACCGTTACCATGCCAATATCTCCGCGCCCACCGCGGAGGAGGCGCCGGACTATGTGGCCGGTACGGAGGTTAAGGTGCGCCTGGAGACGGACAGCGGGCAGGTGCTGATGGACAATGAGACCGTCAGCAGCTTTCCCTACACGGCCGATTACTTTGGACTGACGTCCTCCGCCGGAACGATCACCATCACTTATACGGTGACGACGGACGGAACGAGCGTGGTCAACCCGGACGGCACTACGACGAACACTCCCGGGACCACCGAGCAGAAGTCGTTCACCAGAAGGGTTGAGTTTACGCAGGAATAGGCGCATGAAGGGTAAGATCATTAAAGGGATCGCCGGGTTTTATTATGTACAGTGCGGCGGGGACGTGTACGAATGTAAGGCCAGGGGGATTTTCCGGAAGGACCGGAAAAAACCGCTGGTGGGAGACGATGTGGAGATGGACGTGCTGAGCGCGGAGGAGCGGACGGGCAATATCGCCGTGCTGCTTCCCAGGCGCAGCGAGCTGATCCGTCCGGCGGTGGCCAATGTGGACCAGGCCCTTGTCATCTTTGCCATCGTAAAGCCGCAGCCCAACTTTAACCTGCTGGATCGTTTTTTGATCCGGATGGAGCAGCAGAGGATCCCCTGCATCATCTGTTTCAACAAGCTGGATATGGACGCGGCGGGAGTCTGCGCGGAATATGAGGAAATCTACCGGCGGGCCGGGTATCAGACGCTTCCGGTGAGCGCCGGCCAGCGGATCAACATAGACCGGGTGAGGGAGCTGCTGCGCGGCAAGACCACCACCGTGGCCGGGCCCAGCGGCGTCGGGAAGTCGTCGCTGATCAACTGTCTCCAGGACAGTGTGGTCATGGAGACGGGCGGGATCAGCCAGAAGATTGAACGGGGACGGCACACCACCAGACATTCGGAGCTGATTGCGGTCGAGCCGGACACCTTTATTCTGGATACTCCGGGCTTCAGCTCCCTGGGACTGTTTGACCTGGAGAAGGAGGAGCTGGCGGAGTATTATCGGGAGTTTGCCCCCTATGAGCGGGACTGCCGTTTCGGAGGCTGTTCGCACCTGAGCGAGCCGATCTGCGGTGTGCGCCAGGCGGTGGAGAGCGGGGGCATCAGCCGGATGCGGTACGAGAATTACCGTCTGCTCTATGAGGAGCTGAAGGATCGGAAAAGATACTGACCCCGGCGGCCGGCACGCCGGACGAGCGGATCGGTGAGACGGCCATCGCTGGAAGAATACGCAGAAACGGGAATGCCACAGGGCAAAACGGTACATGACGGAGAAATCGATATGTCACAGGGCAAAACGGCACGTGACGGAGAAAACGATATGTTACAGAGCAAAACGGCATGTGACGGAGAAAACGATATGCCACAAGGAAAACGGCACGTGACAAGGCAAAACGGCATGTGACGGAGAAAGCGATATGTCACGGGGAAAACGGCACGTAACAGGGCAAAACGGCATGTGACGGAGAAAGCGATACGTGACAGGGAAAGCGATACGTGGCAGAGAAAACGGCACGGGGCAGGGAGCCGAAAAGAAGATCCGGAGGCGCCAAAGGAAAGGGTGTCCTTAGGACCGGGATGGAAAGGAACCGTAGGATGAGATGAGAAGCGTTTGGTACATCGTTATGGGGTATTTATGCGGGAGTGTCCTGTTTGCCCGGATCTTTGCGGAGCTTCTGCAAAAGGGCGATATCGCGGCCCAGAGCCCGGACGGGAATCCGGGAACGGCAAATGCCTTTCTTTACGGAGGGTTTTGGTGCGGGCTCCTGACCCTGTGCGGCGATCTGTGCAAGGGCTTTCTTCCGGTTTATCTGTATGGCAGGGGAGTGGGGACCGATTCCGGCGGGATCGGTCTTTTGCTGGTTCTTGTGGCGCCCGTGGCCGGGCATATTTTCCCGATCTTTCACAGGTTCCGGGGCGGAAAGGGAATTGCCGTCACCTTTGGATGTCTCCTGGGGCTTTTTCCGAACCTGTGCCCGGCGGGCGTTCTGGCGTTTATGTTCCTGTTTTTCTCTCTGGTGGTGCGGATCACGCCGCATGGTGACCGAACGGTCTGGGCGTACAGGTGCGCCGCGGTCGGGATGCTCCTGCTTGAAAAAAACAGGTACATCGTAATAGCGTTCTGGATCGTGGCGCTGCTCGTCAATCTGCAGCTGCGGTCGGAGCGCGCAAAAGAGGAGACGTGCCGGGTGAGGATTTTATGGAAGCGTTAATTTTATCCTGTGCTACCGGAGGCGGCCACAACGCGGCGGCCCGGGCACTGTATGAGGAATGGATCCGCAGAGGGCATCGGGCGGAGCTTTTAGACCCCTATGCCCTGTACGGGCGAAGAATGGATAAACGGGTTGGGAACTGCTATGTCCAGTGCGCCCAAAAGATGCCCCGCCTGTTTGGGGGAATCTATCAGCTGGGGGAATGGTACAGGCGTCTGCCGGGCAGATCCCCTGTATTCTGGGCCAATCAAAAAGCGGCGGATGTGATGCAGGAATATTTGGAACGGCATTCCTACGATGCGATCCTGACCACCCATCTGTTTCCCGGCGAGATCCTGACGCATTTGCGAAGGAGAGGGGTTTTACTTCCCAAACTCTTTTTTATTGCCACGGATTATACCTGTATCCCGTTTACGGAAGAGACCGCGTGTGACTATTACATCATCCCCTCTCCGGTACAGAGACAGGAGTTTTGCTCCTGGGGCATCCCTCCGGAGAAGGTGGTTCCTCTGGGGATCCCGGTCAGGCGCGTGTTTTGGGAAAACAGGGACCGTGACAGGGCCATCGGGCAGCTGGGCTTAAACCCGCGGAAACGGTATCTCCTGATGGCGGGGGGAAGTATGGGGGCGGGGAAGATCTTTCAGACGGCCCGCATTTTGCAGCCCTATCTGAGCGAGCACCGGGAGGTGGTCCTGATCGTGATCTGCGGCACCAATCAAAGATTGTACGATCAGCTGGCAGGGCAATACCGGAATGACCCGCAGGTCCTGCTGCTGCAAAGGACGGAGCACATGGCGGAGTATGTAAAAGCCTGCGATCTCTATCTGTCCAAGCCGGGTGGGATCTCCTCCACGGAGGCCGCCGCCGCGAATGTTCCGCTGATCCATATCTCGCCGATCCCCGGATGCGAAACGAAAAACCAGTCCTTCTTTACAAAATATGGGATGAGCATCGGTGTCTCCCGCCCGAAGAAGGAATTGCTGCGGGCGGTGCGGCAGCTGGAGGATCCGGAGGCCGTGGGCCGCATGATCGATGCCCAGCGCCGTCTGATCGACCCTTCCGCGGCGGAGAGGATCGCGGAATTTGTGGAGCGGACGGTGGAGGGCTGAAGGGGCTGGGGCAGCCGCTCCAAAGAGACAGACGAACCAAGGGGAGCCGAACCAAAGAGCCAGACGACCCAAGGAGCGACGAACCAAAGAACAGACCGAATCCAAGGGGAGATGAACCAAAGGGCAGACGAACCCAAGGGGCAGCCGCTCCAAAGAGACAGACCAACCAAGGAAGAAACGGGGGAGAAGAAGGTTGTTTCCGGCAAAATATGTTTTGAGAAAGCTGATCCGGATCCTGCTGCTGCTCGTGGTACTGTTTATCGCGTACACGGTGGGCGGGATCTTTCTGTCCTACAGAAGGCAGCCGGCCATAAGCCGGGAATATCAGGAGCATTTTCATGCCCAGGACTGCTTTTCGGATGCGGTCTCCTGCGACAGGGCGTGCATTCTGGAGGACAATGAGGAGGCCCTTCTGGAAAGGCTGCGGATGATCGGACAGGCAAAGGAGCGTGTGGTCCTGTCCACCTTTGAGTTTCGGGCGGATGAGAGCGGCAAGGATATGCTGGCGGCGCTGCTTGCGGCCGCGGAGCGGGGAGTGGACGTCCAGATCCTGGCGGACGGAGCGGACGCGTGTATGCGGATGGACGGAAAC
>CANPWJ010000223.1 GCA_947584035.1 uncultured Acetatifactor sp.
CACCGCTTGCGCGGTGCATTATCCCAGGCAGCCCACCGCTTGCCCGGTAAATGCCGCTTCGCGGCGCTTCCCGGTCTGCGCTTGTGGTATAATGGTTTTGTCCCCGCGGGACAGGCGGTTTCAGAAGTTTCAAAACATTCGAAGGGAGAAGGAAAAGGACAATGGGAATTTTGTTGACGAAAACATCGCTGGGCGTGGATACTTATATAGGCATCCTTTTATTTGCATTGATGGTGATCATTCCCATATTCTGCTGGTTCCGCTTCTGTTACAGCGGGAAGAAGCAGTATGGGCTGGATTCGCTGACCCCGGAGGAACAGGCCAGGGTCCGGGAGGATCTGCGGAGCGGGTTCCATGGCGGCAGAGTATTCCTGTGCAGGGACGGGGTAGTGATCAACGGGACGAAGGTGATCCGATACAGGGATATCGTGTGGATCCGGCTGTTGAATGTAACCTACACGGCGGCCCTGATACCTGTGATGCACAATTCCAGGATCATTCTGTATGACCGCCGGGGAAAGCAGTTCGATCTGGAATACGGCGCGCCGTTGAAAAAGTCGCTTCAGTCCGAGGCGTTAAAGTCGCTCAATCCCCAGGAGTTTCTGAAGATGCTCTGTGAGAAAGCACCCTGGAGCATCCTGGGGAAGCAGGGAGAAAAGCTCAGCTTTCGGCAAAAGAAAAAAATCGTGCAGGAAAAATACGATCGGATCACGGGCCAAGCTGGCTCTTGACTCTGCCGCGAAGTTACTCTATAATATAGAAGAATATGCGGCGGATCTGTCCGTTTGGGGCCCGCCGGAATGGAGCACCTATGATAAAGAGCATGACCGGATTCGGCAGGAGCGAGGTCGCCGAGAACAATCGAAAATTCACGGTGGAGATCAAGTCGGTCAATCATCGTTACCTGGATGTCACGATCAAGATGCCGAAGAAGCTGAATTATTTTGAGTCCTCCATCCGGGGAGAGCTGAAACATTATATCTCCCGGGGCAAGGTGGATGTCTTTATCAGCTATGAGGATTTCGGGGAGAACGTCTCCAGCGTCCGCTACAACCAGTCGCTTGCGGAGGAGTATCTGAAGTATCTGCGGCAGATGGCGGAGGAATTTGGGCTGGAGGATGACGTGAGAGTATCCACGCTGTCCAGGTTTCCAGATGTCCTGACCATGGAGGAACAGGCCGAGGACGAGGAGGAGCTCTGGAGAGAGCTGCGGGAAGCTGTCCGGGAAGCCGCGGAAATGTTTGTGGAGACCCGCCTGGCGGAAGGGGAGCGCTTAAAGGACGACCTGATCGGGAAGCTGGACGGACTGCTGAAGCTGGTGGACTTTATTGAGGAACGGTCGCCGCAGATCGTCGCGGACTATCGGGGACGGCTGGAGGAGCGGGTGCGGGAGCTGCTCGCCGACCGGGAAGTGGACGAGGGAAGGCTCCTGACGGAAGTCACGATCTTCGCGGACAAGGTCTGTGTGGATGAGGAGATCGTCCGTCTGCGCAGCCATATCGAGACGATGAAGAGCACGCTGACCGAGGGCGGGAGCATCGGGCGAAAGCTGGATTTCCTGGCGCAGGAGATGAACCGGGAGGCCAATACGATCCTCTCGAAAACCAGCGATCTGGCGATTTCAAACTGCGGCATCGAACTGAAAACGGAGATCGAAAAGGTGCGGGAGCAGATCCAGAACATTGAGTGACCGGAGGCACCGCCGGGGAAACCGAATGAACAGGCTGATACATGTTGGTTTTGGAAATATTGTGAATATGGAAAAGCTGATCGCCATCGTTACGCCGGACTCCGCGCCGGTCAAGCGGATGGTGCAGGGCGCCAGGGAGACAGGGCTTGCCGTTGACGCCACACAGGGGCGCAAGACCAAATCCGTGCTGGTGATGGAGAACGGCCAGCTGGTACTGTCGGCCCTGCTTCCGGAGACCATCGCCGGGCGCGCCCAGGGGGCGGCGGACGGAGCGGAAGCCGATGAGGCGGAGGAAGCGTAAAGGCACAGGGTACGCGAAAGAAAGGTGTGAGGAGAGCCGATGGCGGACAAGGGAATATTGATTGTGATCTCCGGTTTTTCCGGAGCCGGGAAGGGAACTCTGGTGAAGAGGCTTCTCAGCGATTATGACAATTACGCGCTGTCGATCTCGATGACGACCAGGCTCCCGAGAGAAGGGGAGCGCGACGGCGTGGAATATTTTTTCACGGACCGGGAGCAGTTTGAGAAGAAGATAGCGGAGAACGGCCTGATTGAGTATGCCAGCTACTGCGATCATTACTACGGGACGCCCAGGGCCTATGTGGAGGAGCAGCTGAAGAACGGAAAGGACGTGATCCTGGAGATCGAGATCCAGGGCGCCCTGAAGGTGAAACAGCAGTTCCCGGAGTGTCTGCTGCTCTTTGTGACGCCTCCCAGCGCGGCGGAGCTGGAGCGGAGGCTGCGGGGCAGAGGGACGGAGACAGAGGATGTGATTGCCAAGCGTCTGGCCCGCGCCGGCACGGAGGCGCAGGGCATGGAGGCGTATGACTACATTGTGGTGAACGATGACCTGGACGACTGTGTGGCGGAGCTGAACCGCCTGGTGGACGCGGCCCGCAGGGCGCCGGTCCGCAGTCAGGACCTGATCCGGGAGATCCGGGAAGAATTAAAGGGATATGTGAAAGGAGCAGAATGATATGTTACATCCATCCTACAGCGATTTGATGAAGGTAGTAAACAGCGATGTGGAGGAGGGGGATTCCCCTGTGGTCACCAGCCGTTATTCCATTGTGATGGCTACGGCCAAGCGGGCCAGACAGCTGATCGCGGGCGACGAGCCGCTGGTGAATAAAAAGGACGGAAAGCCCCTGTCTATCGCGGTGGAAGAGCTGGACGAGGGCAAGATCAAGATCCTGAACGAGACGGAGGAAGAGGAATAGGACGGTCAGTAGCTGGAGTTGAGTATGCGCCAGCTACTATTTGTATGAGACGGGATCAGAGGATTGTGTGATGCTATGAAAATACTGTTTGTGTCTCTCGGCTGCGACAAAAATCTGGTGGATTCCGAGAGGATGCTGGGCTGGCTGCAGGAGAAGGGGTACGCGTTTACGGATGACGAGACGGAGGCGGACGTGGCGGTGGTGAACACCTGTTGCTTTATCAACGACGCCAAGGAGGAGAGCATTCAGACGCTCCTGCAGCTGGGAGAACTAAAAAAGGCGGGCGGTCTGCGGGCGCTGATAGCTGCCGGGTGCCTGGCGCAGCGCTACCGGGAGGAGATCCAGAGGGAGATCCCGGAGGTGGATGCGATCATCGGGACCACGGCCATCGACAGCATTGTATCGGCGGTGGAGGAGGTCCTGGAGGGCCGGGGCCGGAACCATTACCGCGATCTCAACGCCAGGGAGAGGGCGGAGGGGAGACGCATCGTCACCACCGGAGGGCATTTCGCGTATTTAAAGATCGCCGAGGGCTGTGACAAGTGTTGTACCTACTGCATTATCCCCAAAGTGCGGGGAAGCTATCGGAGCGTACCCATGGAGGAGCTTTTGGCGGAGGCCCGGTCGCTTGCCGATCTGGGGGTGAAGGAGCTCATCCTGGTGGCCCAGGAGACTACCCTGTACGGCGTGGATCTCTATGGGGACAAATGTCTGCCGAAGCTGCTGCGGGAGCTGGCCCGGATCGGCGGGATCTGCTGGATCCGTATTTTGTACTGCTATCCGGAGGAGATCACCGACGAGCTGATCGAGACGATCGCCTCCGAGCCCAAGGTATGCCACTATCTGGATATCCCCATCCAGCACGCGTCCGATCCTGTTCTGAAGCGGATGGGGCGCAGGACGAACGAGGAGGAGCTTCGGGCCATGATCGGGAAGCTCAGACAGCGGATCCCCGATATCTGTCTGCGGACCACCCTGATCAGCGGGTTCCCGGGGGAGACCCAGGAGGATCACGAGGAGCTGTACCGTTTTGTCAACGAGATGGAGTTCGACCGCCTGGGCGTCTTTCCCTATTCCCAGGAGGAGGGCACCCCTGCCGCCGGGATGGAGGGGCAGGTGG
>CANPWJ010000224.1 GCA_947584035.1 uncultured Acetatifactor sp.
CACCATGCCGTAGGTGATCAGGCTACTCTTTACGTTTTTGGATAATTTCTTGGATACTCTCTTTTGCTTCATCGCTGCTCTCCTCCCCTCCCGGTCACACCTTCTCCTGAATGTTCCTGCCCAGCAGTCCGGTGGGCTTCACCAGAAGCACCACGATCAGCACAGCAAACACGATGGCATCCGAGAGCTGTGCGGAAATATAAGCCTTGGTCAGGTTTTCGATGACGCCTAAAAGGACGCCTCCGATGAAGGCTCCGGGGATGGAGCCGATCCCGCCGAACACCGCCGCCACAAACGCCTTGATGCCGGGCATGGAGCCGGTGTAAGGGGTCAGGGACGGGTACGCGGAGCACAGGAGCACTCCGGCCACCGCCGCCAGGGCCGAGCCGATGGCAAAGGTCAGGGTGATGGTGGCGTCCGCGTTGATGCCCATGAGCTGCGCCGCCCCCTTGTCCTCGGACACCGCCAGCATGGCCTGCCCGGCCTTTGTCTTATTGATAAAGAGCATCAGCACCGCCATGATGACGATACAGCTTAAGATGGTCACGATGGTCTCGCCGGAGATCGTGATCCTGCCTCCAAAAAACTTGACGGAATCCAAAGGTACAACGGAGGTGAAGGACTTCATGTTGGATCCGAAGATCAGCAGCGCCACGTTCTGCAGAAAGTAGCTCACACCGATGGCGGTGATCAGCACCGCCAGAGGCGAGGACGCCTTCCGCAGGGGCTTGTAGGCCACCTTCTCGATCACCATGCCCAGGACGGTGCACAGCACCACCGCCGCCAGCACGCCGAGCGCCGGGGAGAGCCCCAGGGTACTGCACACGGTGTAGGTGGCAAAGGCTCCCACCATGATGACGTCTCCGTGGGCAAAATTCAGCATCTTGGCGATGCCGTACACCATGGTATAGCCGAGTGCGATCAGCGCGTACACACTCCCCAGACTGATACCGTTGATCAGAAATGTCAAAAAGCTCATTATGTACCTCCGTTCGTACCGTTCCTAAAAATTTGCTTCACAATTACATATAAGTATACCAGAATACAATCTAACTAGCAAGCAAAAGAATCAAGAAAAAGACAAGGGCCGCCTTAGAACCTAAGGCAACCCTCATCGGTCATCTCTTATCCTGTTTTCCCATTACATCGCGGTGTAAGCACCGTTCTCGATCTTGACAGCCTTGGGAGCCTTGGAGGGCTCGCCGGCCTCGTTCCAGGTCATTCCCTCGCCGGTCAGGCCGTCCAGGGAGATGGTGGTCATAGCGCTCTTCATGGCCTCGCAGAGATCGGAAACGCTCATGTCAGGAGTCGCATTAGAAGCCTCCAGAGCCGCCTTGATGGCGTATACACAGTCATAGCCGTCTGCGGCGAACTGGTTGGGCGTATCACCGTAAGCATCCTCATATGCCTTTACGAAGTTCTGGGTCTTTTCATCCTGTGCGTCCGCTGCGAAGGGAGTCAGAAGCATAACGCCCTCTGCCAGGGAGGTATCAAAGTTCTCCACGGTCAGGATACCGTCCATACCGTCGCAGCTGAAGAAAGAAGGATGATATCCTGCGGCGTCGGACTGGGTCAGGATCCTGGAAGCGTCCTCATAATACATGGGAAGGAATACCAGGTCTGCACCTGCCTCCTGTGCCTGCTGGATCTGTACGGAGAAATCCTGGTTGGTGTCAGCGGTGTACTCCAGCTGAGCGACTACCTCAAAGGGCTGGCTCTCTGCGCCGGCCAGGAAGCTGTCGCGGATACCGGTGGAATACACATTGGAGGTATCGCAGAATACCGCTACCTTGGTAGCCAGGTTGTTCTCGCCGATGTACTGTGCGCTGGCTGCGCCCTGATCCGGGTCAGAGAAGCACAGACGGAAATTGTTGTCATACTTTGCGCAGTCAACTGCGGAACCGGAGGGGGTCAGCTGGAACATATTGTCCTCCTTGGTCACCTCGGTCACCGCGATACAGGGAGTGCTGGTAACAGCGCCCAGGATCATCTGTGCGCCCCAGTCCTTCAGAGTGTTGTATGCGTTTACGGCCTTCTCCGGATCGTGCTCATCCTGGAAGTTCAGCTCTAGCTGATAGCCGTTCACGCCGCCTGCGGCGTTGATCTCGTCCACCGCGATCTGTGCCGCGTTTCTCACGTTAGTACCATAGATAGCAGCCGCGCCGGTGATGGGCCCGATACCGCCGATCTTGAAGGTTCCATCTGCGGAAGCGGAACTGTTTCCGTTTGCCTCCGTACCTGCAGCCTCCGTTGCGCTGCTGGACTCTGCGGCACCGGTAGAAGCACCGGCGTTGTCAGAGCCGCCGTTGCCGCAGCCAGCCATGGACAGGACCATAGCGGAAGCAGCGACAATACTCAAAAGCTTTTTCATTTTCATAATTGTCTCCTCCTTTTCTAATTGTATACAGAAATAATGTTATACAATTACTAATAGCGAATTATAACCACTTCCTCCCTTTTTGTCAATATTTTTTTGAAAATGTACGACATTTTTTTGAGTTTTTTGGGAACAGCCCCCAAAAAGAACGCAGGGCACAGGTATAAAAATCGTTTCCGGGGAAAAAATAGCTACTGTGCAACAACTCATCATGTGGAAAGGAAAAGAGGTATGGAAAATGGACAATAAGTATTTAAACGCTACCGCACTGACCATTGCCATCGTTGGTGCTATCAACTGGGGCCTGATCGGTATTTTCCGTTTCGACCTTGTTGCATTCATCTTTGGCAATATGTCATGGATCTCCAGGATCGTGTATATCGTAGTGGCTCTCTGCGGCCTCTACCTGCTCACGTTCTATATGCACCTGTCCGACCGCGGAAACAGCACAACCAACGCTTAGACGGTGCCAAACAACTTCATTTTTTAAAAGACAGGGAGCGGCCTTTGACACCGCTCCCTGTCTTTTGTACGGCCGCCCGGAGACGTCCGCTCCCAGCGCAGTTTCCCTCAGCGGCAGCCCCTCAGCGCAGCTGATCGGGATCCACCGTCCTTCCGTCCCTCCAGATCCGCTCCAGATCATACAAAAGCCGGTTCTCCCGGTCGAAAATGTGTACGATCACATCGCCGAAGTCCATCAGGATCCAGTTGGCGCTGTCGTATCCCTCCACCTGCTTCTGGGCAAATCCGGCCCGTCCCAGCGTCTCCTGCACATGGTCGCAGAGCGCCTGGATCTGGGTGCGGTTCGTTCCTCCCGCGATGATAAAATAGTCCGCGATCACCGTCACCTGGCTGATGTCGATCACGCGGATGTCCTCCGCCTTTTTCTCCTCCAGGGCCGCGATGGCAAGCCTTGCCATCTTCAGTGACTTTTCTTCCACGTCTGTGTCCCCCTCTCCGTCTCACGGCAGTAATATTCGTATGTCCTGCGGGTCATGGGGTCGATCTCCCCGCCGCCCTCCTGCAGGTAATCCAGCGTACTCCCCAGAATCCGCACCATGGTCTCGTCCAGATCCGTAAACGCCAGCTTCCGGACCTCCTTCAGAATAGGCGCCTGTTTCCTCCCGGGCTCGATATAGTCCGCGATAAAGATGATCTTTTCCAGCGTGCTCATGCCGGGCCGTCCGGTGGTGTGGTTCAGGATCGCGTTGACTATGTCCGGATCCGTCACATGGTATTCGTCCATGGCTAAGAAGCTTCCCACCTTGGCGTGCAGCAAAAAGGGGTTGCGGCGCTCGATCTCGTTGATGCCGATGTTGTGCTTTTTGCAGATCGACAGCCGCTTCTCATCGGACATGCACTTTGCACAGTCGTGCAGAAGCCCTGCGATCTGCGCGTTCTTTACCGATTCGTCGTAACGCATGGCCAGGGCGGCCGCCGTGTACGCCACGCCCAGCGTGTGCTCGTACCGCTTGGAGTCCAGCGTCTTTTCCATCGCTTTTCGGATCTTTTTCAGATCGTTATCCTTCATTCTCATACAGTCGTTTCCCCTCTATATAGTCCGCCACCACCTCCGGCACCAGATAGCGGACGTTTTTGCCCTCCCGGATACGCTCCCGGATTAGGGTGGAGGATATGGCGAAGCTGGGGAA
>CANPWJ010000225.1 GCA_947584035.1 uncultured Acetatifactor sp.
CGGCGTTGGATTCCGCCTCCCAGCCGTCCATCTCGGCGAATTCCGCTTCCAGCTCGCTGGCCCGTATGCCGTCCTCGTCACTGAAATCCTCCTTGGCGTAGATGGCATCCTTCTCCTTCATAATCTGATAGAGGCGTTCGTTGCCCATGATGACCGTGTCCATCACGGTGCAGTCGTCGTATTTGAAGTGATCCTGCTCCAGCACGGAGAGGCGCTGGCCGGGGGTGATGGAGATATCGCCCTTGGTGGTCTCCAGGCTGCCGGAGAGGATCTTCAAAAAGGTAGATTTTCCGGCTCCGTTGGCGCCGATAAGGCCATAGCAGTTGCCCTCCGTAAACTTGATGTTCACGTCCTCGAAGAGGGCCTTTTTTCCTACGCGATAGGTTACGTTGTTTGCACTGATCATTTCCCAAAACCTTTCCTTGTATTTTTTCTCTTATTTATTTTACCGAAAATCTTGGAAAATGCAAGAAAAAATGGTATTCTATATGGGGCTCCCGAAGAACTCTTACGCGGCGGGTTTTCTCTGCTCTCCGCTCCCGGTTCCTTTTTGCCGCGCGGCCCGCAGCCGCAGACGGTCGGCGAGGAGACCGAACAGGGCGGAGAGAAAGCAGATCCACAGGGGCCTGGTCCACAGAAAGAGCGGGGCGTCGGAGAAGCCCCAGGCCTTTGCCAGCAGGTTCAAAAGCGAATGGAAGAAGATGTGGGACAGGTAGATCCACATGGAGAGGCTGCGGCCGATGCGGGATACCGGCGCCAGAGGCTTTGGCTCTGCAAACGGGCAGGTCATGGCGAGAAGAAAGAGCCCTGCGGACGTGAGGAGCGTGCTGAGATGGAAATCCATGTATTGTCTGGAGATGAGATACTCAGCCACCATGACGAAACCGCCCAGAACGAGGAGCAGAAAAGTGTGCTGCCAGCGCAGCCTCCTCTGGATCCGTTCCTTCAGGGCGGCAAAGAGCGATCCCAGCAGCGTGAGCGGGAGGCCAAAGGAGAGCGCGTTTCGGAACAGATGGATGTACAGGTTGATGTCAAAATGATTCTGAACGTAAAACCTGCCGAAGATCTGCACACAGAGCAGGGGAGGGATCAGGAGGTACAGGGCGCCCGGCCGTTTTCCCCCGGGGGAGAAGAACCAGAGGATGCAGTAGGTCCAGAACGCCGCATACAGATACCAGAGCACCCCGTTAAAAAAAGAGCCGCAGAGCAAGGTCTGGACCGGGTGGGAGAGGCTGCTTTGTCCGCGCAGATAGGCTGCGGGGCTGCCGCCGGCCAGGACGGCAAGGAGGCTGTTCCAGGCGCCGTAGAAGAGCTCCGACAGGAGCAGCATTTTCAAAATATGGACGGCTTTTTTCTGGATCCAGGCTCTGTCCCTGGAGCAGGAATAATACCCGGTGATCATAAAAAAGATCGGAACGGGGAAACGGGCGGCGTAAATGATGAGATCCCCCAGGATCCCGGGAAAGGGACAGTGCAAAAAAACTACAAATATGCAGCAGATCCCCTTCAGAAAGTCAAATTGCCAGTTTCGTTTCCCTGCAGCCTCCATCCTTTTGATCCGCGCCTCCCAATGTGCTTTTTTTCGATCATATCATAGGGACGCGGGAAATGCAATGATCTGGACAGGCTGTGTTAAAAAAAGCGAGGAATAGATACGATGAATGTTCTTTGGATATTATTGGTCTGCCTTTTGGCGGTGGTTGTGTTATATTTTTGGATGATTATGCCAAGGATGATAGGGAAGCCGGATATCGCTCCGTTTCTGGAGTGGAAGTACGCGCACCGGGGGCTCCACGACAACGCCTCGGATGCCCCGGAGAATTCCCTGCGGGCCTTTCAGGCGGCGGTGGACGCGGGCTTCGGCATCGAGCTGGACGTGCAGCTGTCCCGGGACGGCGTGCCGGTGGTGTTTCACGACTTTACGCTGGAGCGCGTCTGCGGGGTGGAGGGAAAGGTGTGCGAGCGTTCCCTGGCGGAGCTGAAGCAGCTTTCCCTGCTCGGGACGGATCAGCGGATCCCTACGTTCGAGGAGGCGCTTTCGCTGATAGGCGGCAGGGTTCCCCTGATCGTGGAGCTGAAGATCGAGGCGCTGGACGTTTCCGTCTGTCCGGCGGCGGACGGGCTCCTTGGCGGGTATAAGGGGAGATACTGCATGGAGAGCTTTAATCCCCTGGGGCTTTTCTGGTACCGCACGCACCGCAGGAGCGTGGTGCGGGGCCAGCTCTCGGACGCCTTTCACCGGGAGGGAGAGTACGCCGGGTTCCTCTATTTCCTTCTGGAAAACCTTCTCTTTAACTGGCTGGGGAAGCCGGATTTCATCTCCTACAACCATCGGTACGCCCGGATGCTGTCCCTGCGGCTGTGCCATCGACTGTACGGCTGTACCGCCGCGGCGTGGACCATCAAGAGCGGGGAGGAGCTTGCCGCCGCGAAGCGGTCTTTTGACCTGATGATCTTTGACAGCTTTGTGCCGTAGCGTGCAGCCGTTCTGCCCGCGCCATTCGCAGAGCCGCGCTGGGAAAAAATGTCAAATATTCCTTGCTATTCTTTGGATGAATTGTTACAATGAATAAGTATGAAGGATTTTGTCGGTATTTTGATTTTCTGAAAGGGAGAGGGACAAAGAATGAAAAAATGGGTCTACTTGTTCACGGAGGGTAATGCGGACATGCGCGAACTCCTTGGCGGTAAGGGCGCGAACCTTGCGGAGATGACAAACTTAGGTCTGCCGGTTCCGCAGGAGTTTACGATCACCACGGAGGCCTGCACTCAGTATTATGAGGACGGCAGACAGATCAACGATGAGATTCAGAGCCAGATCGACGAGTATATCGGAAAGATGGAGGAGATCACGGGGAAGCGGTTCGGCGATACGAGAAATCCGCTGCTGGTTTCCGTCCGTTCCGGGGCGAGAGCCTCCATGCCCGGCATGATGGACACCATCCTGAACCTGGGGCTCAACGAGACGGTGGTGGACACGATCGCAGCACAGACCGGAAACGAGAGATGGGCCTGGGACTGCTACCGGAGATTTATCCAGATGTACTCCGATGTGGTGATGGAGGTGGGAAAGAAGTACTTTGAGGAGCTGATCGACCGGATGAAGGCGGAGAGAGGCGTGGAGCAGGATGTGGAGCTGACCGCCGCCGATTTAAAGGAGCTGGCGAACCAGTTCAAGGCGGAGTATAAGGCGAAGATCGGATGCGACTTCCCGGACGACCCCAGGGAGCAGCTGATGGGCGCCATCAAGGCGGTGTTCCGCTCCTGGGACAACCCTCGGGCCAATGTGTACCGCAGGGATAACGATATCCCTTACTCCTGGGGGACCGCGGTCAATGTGCAGATGATGGCCTTCGGAAACTGGTCCGACGAGTCCGGCACCGGGGTGGCCTTCACCCGGGATCCCGCCACCGGGGAGAAAAAGCTGATGGGCGAATTTTTGATGAACGCCCAGGGGGAGGATGTGGTGGCCGGCGTGCGCACGCCGATGCCCATCGCCAGGATGACGGAGATCATGCCGGAGGTCTTTGAACAGTTTCAGACCGTGTGCGCCACCCTGGAAAAGCATTACCGGGATATGCAGGACATGGAGTTTACCATCGAGGACCGGAAGCTCTATATGCTGCAGACTAGGAACGGAAAGCGCACCGCCCAGGCGGCGCTGAAGATCGCCTGTGACCTGGTGGATGAGGGGATGCGCACCGAGGAAGAGGCGGTGGCCATGATCGATCCCAGGAACCTGGACACGCTGCTGCACCCGCAGTTTGACGGAGCGGCCCTGAAGGCGGCTACGCCGCTGGGAAGAGGGCTGGGGGCGTCTCCCGGAGCCGCCTGCGGCAGAGTGGTGTTTACCGCGGAGGATGCGGAGGAATGGGCCAGGCGCGGCGAGAAGGTCGTGCTGGTGCGGCTGGAGACTTCCCCGGAGGACATCACCGGCATGAAGGTGGCGCAGGGCATCCTGACCGTCCGCGGGGGCATGACCTCCCATGCGGCGGTAGTGGC
>CANPWJ010000226.1 GCA_947584035.1 uncultured Acetatifactor sp.
CCTGCAGGGGATCCTGACGCCGGTGTCCGCCGCTTCCCTGCTGGTATTCTGCCTTCTCTACACGCCCTGCGTGGCGGCGGTGGCGGCGATCAAGCGGGAGCTGGGAACAAAGTGGGCCGTCTGTGTGGTGGCGGGCCAGTGCGCGCTGGCCTGGATCTGCGCCCTCCTCGTGCGGCTGATCGGTCTGTGTATTTACTAATAAAGGTTGCCCTTTCCGCCCAAAAGAGATATAATAGAACCATCTATCAACATTGATTCAAAAAGGAGACCAACGCCAATGAGGAAACACATCGCATTCAAAATCATGCTTCCACTGTTTGTCATTTTTGTGCTGACGATCATCGTCAATATGACCACGACCGGCAGCCTTCAGGGGATACGCGCCGTCTTTGACGGGATCGCTTCCGACACGGACGGAAGCGTCCCGCAGGAGCTGATCCAGGTGGCCGCGCAGAATTCGCAGGTGATCTCGTCCGCCCTAGCCCGGAACGGGCTGATCTCATCCCTGCAGCTTCTGATGGTAGTGGTGACGATCGTCATCACCTATCTGTCCGTGGTGCGCCCCCTGGTGAACACGGAGAAGCAGCTGAACGCCCTGATCCAGAAGCTGGAGAACAATGAGGGGGATCTGGGGGACCGCATCGTCAACAGGAAGCAGGACGAGATCGGCCGTCTGGTGTACGGGATCAACCTGTTCTTAGATAAGCTGCAGGTGATTATGAAGAGCATCCAGGGACATTCCCTTTCCCTGGACGATTCCTCCAGAAATATTATGGCGAAGGTCTCCGCTTCCACGGAGAATACCAATATGGTCTCCAAGGAGTCGTCCGAGCTCTGCGTGGAGATCCGCACCATCGCGGACGCGCTGGGCGACATTTCCAGTGATATGCGATCCTTAAGCGACAGCAGCACCTCCATTATGGAGGCTACGGTGTCCGGCAAAAACTACGCGTCGGAGATGAAAGAGCGCGCCAACAATATCCGCGGGCTGGCCACCCGCAGCAAGGAGGAGTCGGAGCGGATCACGAACTCGCTCCAGGCCGATCTGACCAGCGCGGTGGAGAGCAGCAAGAGCGTGAATTCCATACAGGATCTGACGGATGAGATCCTTTCGATCGCAAGCCAGACCAACCTGCTGGCGTTAAACGCATCTATTGAGGCAGCCCGGGCCGGGGAGGCCGGGAAGGGCTTCGCGGTGGTGGCGGACGAGATCCGCGTGCTGGCGGACAACAGCCGCAACACGGCCAACAGCATCCAGGAGATCAGCAGCGATGTGATCTCCTCGGTGGAGAGCCTGGCGGATTCCTCCAACCAGCTGCTGAAATTTGTCAATACCAACGTGCTGAAGGATTACGACGGTTTTGTGGAGAGCTCCAAGGAATATCTCCAGGACGCGGAGGTGCTGGAGCGTATGATGGGAGAGTTCGGCGTGAAGGCGGATGCGCTCTCCGAGGCTTCCCACAATGTCAACGGCCGGATCGACCAGATCTCCAACGCCATCGAGGAGGAGAATGACCGGGTGTCCAATCTGACCGGGATCATGGAGGAGCTGACGTCCAACATGGGACAGATCCAGGATTGTACCTCCCTCAATGACAATGTGTCCAACGAGCTGAAGAAGGAGATCGCCAAGTTCCGATCCATTTAAGCGAAGTATCGTGGAACGGCCCCCGCTGTGCGAACGGTCCGATGCGGACGATCCAAGCCGCATTTGAGCCGTCGGCAGACGGGGGCTTTTGTATAAGGTCGTTTCGTGACCTTTTATGGTCGTTTTATGCCTTCCCTTTACAGTTTGCCCTGCAACCGTCCGATAATTACTTTGATACAAGCGAGAAGTGAGGGGCAGAGATGGAAGCAGCAAAGCTTACGTATTCCTTTGTGGAGGGAGAGACCTGTCTGCGTGCGGACGAGATTCTGTACATAGAGACCAATCGGCACAAAAATATCTTTCACACCACAAGGGGGACCTACAGCCTTTACAGGAAGTTGGGCGAAATTGAGACGGATCTCCAGGGACTTGGTTTTCTTCGGGCGCATCAGAGCTTCCTGGTCAACATGCGCTACATTGAGAAGATCAGCAGTTATGTCTTAAAACTTACCACAGGACAGGAGATATCCGTGCCGAAATCGCGGTATCCCCAGGTGAAGAGCCGGTTCCAGGAATTTCGGGAGAAGTCCCTTTGGGCGGAGGGGCCGGCGCGGGAGAAGGAGGGCAAGGAATGAGAGTGACGACGCAGATGGTAAACGAAGCCGCCAGAGAGGCAGGGCTTCCGGTCAACCGGGTGTCCCTGCTGAACTACGTGCGGGGAAACGGAGGCGGAAACGACCTGGTCAGTGTGCTGACGCAGAAGCGCGGCTCGGAATCCGCAGGGCGGACGAATGAGCGGAAGCTGGAGGAGGCCGCCGGGCGGCTGGCCGGGGCGGCGGAGGCTTTTGCAGAAGAGGGGGAGGATTCCCTCTTTGAGAAGTCCATTGCGAGCGGGGATAGACAGGAGCTTAACGCCAAAGTGGAGGAATTTCTGGACAGCTGCAGCCGTGCGCTGAAGATCCTTCAGACCATGGATGACGGCCTGAACGCGTTCTATGGCCAGAATCTGGAAAGTCTGTTGACGGACAGCCGGGAGGCGCTGGCGGACATCGGCATTACCCGCTCCGGGGACGGCTCCCTGGAGCTGGACCGGGAGAAGCTTGCGGCGGCGGAAACGGAGAAGATCCGACAGGCCCTGAACGGCAAAGGATTTGCGGGCCGGATGGCCTATCTGGCAGGGCGGATCCAGGACAACGCACAGGCGGGTGCAAGGAGCCTGAGCACCCAGTACGGGGCGGACGGGAGCAGTTATGCGCCGTCGTTTCACAAGTATGATCTTTGGGGATGAGGAGGAGCGATATGGCGGTTTTGGGAATTGACAGTGTACCGCGGGGCAGCGCCCTGCGGGCGTCCGGGCGGAACACGCAGAAAACGGACGCGGCGTTTCGGAATATCCTGGACAACTCCATGGGAACGAATCGGTCGGAGGTTCCCTATGGGTATCTGGCAAAGGACGGCGTCATCACCTACAACGGGGTCGTCTTTGTGTGCGACCCGGAAAAGAACGCGATCTGCCTGGGGGACATGAGCAATCGGAAGAATGTGCTCACCATCCCGCTGTCGGGGGGAGGCTCCCTGATGGTGAACCGGAGCAATCTCGGGGATCTGTCCAAGGCCATCGGGATGTTTTCACCGGAGGATATCAACCGGATCCTGCGGGCCATCACGCTGGATACCAAGTGCCAGCAGGAGCTGCAGAAGATCGACGATCTGGAGGGAAATCCGGAGAACTTTGCGCCGGAGGAGACCGGACAGAGCGCGGACGGGCGCGGGGAAGAAAAATAAAATTGCAATCTTTGGAAAAACCCTTTATACTGAAAGTATTGCAGGGCCGGAAGGCGGGACCTGCGTGTTTCAGGAAAAGGGTTTTTCTTTTATGGATTCGTATGTGATCAGACATCAGAAAAAGCTCCGCTGCGGAATCACTACGGGTACCTGTGCGGCGGCTGCGGCGCGGGCGGCGGCCGCTGCGCTTCTTCTGGGGGAGCGCCCGGAGGAGGTGGAAGTGCAGGTGGCCGGGGATCGTTCGGTGAAGGTGCGGATCGGGGAGATCGTGACGGCGCAGGACTATGCGGAGGCGGCGGTGGTCAAGGACAGCGGGGACGACCCGGATGTGACAAACGGCGCGGAGATCCGCGTGCGGGTGGAGCGGCGGCCGGCGTGCCGGGAGGACGAGCGGGAGCCGGGTGGACCGGCGGAAAAAGGAGCCGCGTGCGCGCTGTGGTTCCACAGCGAAGAATACCCCTCTCTGTATCTGGACGGAGGGGAAGGCGTAGGCCGGGTGACCCGGCCGGGAATGGAGCAGCAGGTGGGACCGGCCGC
>CANPWJ010000227.1 GCA_947584035.1 uncultured Acetatifactor sp.
TGAGCGTCAACGCCACACATAAAAAACGCCCCCTCCCCACACCGTGGGGAGGGGGCTTGCTTGTCTGTGGGCGGGCGGCTTACGCTTTGCTGTCGAACAGGTCCCGCAGCTGGGCCTGGGTCAGGCTTTTGGCTATGAACAGCCCCAGGCCGCTGCCCTCGGTGGTCCGGGAGCTGTCGCCCCGGATGAAGCGTTCCGTCAGCTCCTCCCCCCGCATATTCATCTGCCGTTCTGAAATATTCTTGATGGAGGCTGTCACCAGCCCTCCCTTCACCGTCATCTCCAGGTACACCCTGGTTCCTTCCATGGCATATTTACAGACATTGTAGAAAAGATTTTCCACAATCCTCCACATTCTGCGGCTGTCCGCATAT
This sequence comes from uncultured Acetatifactor sp., assembly GCA_947584035.1. Classification (GTDB taxonomy): domain Bacteria; phylum Bacillota; class Clostridia; order Lachnospirales; family Lachnospiraceae; genus Acetatifactor. The sequence continues at coordinate 375 of CANPWJ010000227.1, forward strand.
ATCCAGGCCGGCAGACTGGCATCCTCAAACACCACGGAGAGTCTGCGCTCCTCCAGGCGCTCGGAAAATTCTCCGATGGTCTGGTTCAGCAGCTCCGTAAAATTCAGCTTCTCCTTGTTCAGGACAATATTTCCCGAGGAGATCTTGGATGCCTCCACCAGATCGTCCGTCAGCTGCTTCAGACGCTGCGCCTTGCTCTCCAGCACCGCGATATAGCTTCTTGCGGGTTCCTCCTCTATGTCCAGCCTTCTCAAAAGATCCACATAGTTCACGATGGAGGTCAGAGGGGTCTTGATGTCGTGGGACACGTTGGTGATCAGATCGGACTTCATCTGCTCATCCCGCATACTGGTGTCCACCGCCTTGCGGATGCCCTCCCCGATATTATTTACTGCGTCAGCCATCTCCCGGTTGATCCCGCTCAAGGAATCCAGATCCAGCTTATAATCCACCTCGCCGTTCCGGATCCGGCTGATGCCGTCCACAATATCCATCTGCCCTGCCCCGTGGCGGAACAGGGACACGCCGATGATGCCGTCGAAAACCACCACCGCCAGAAAGATGACCGCCCTCACCCACACTCCCTCATCCCGCAGGAACCAGGTGAGCGACACACCCACCAGATTGAACAGGAGGAACAGATTGTAGGACACCAGGATGCTGATGGCAGCGTTCCTGTGATAAAATACGAAACGGACTCCCCTGCGGATGCACTGGAGGAGCCAATGACAGAAGCTGTCCCTCCACAGGCTTCTGGCGCGCATTCTCCGCACCAGGCTGAACCACCAGATCCCCATGGACAGACTGATCAGGAAGCCGTACAGGCCGAAGGCGCCATACTCATACAGGCGGTTCAGGCTCATCCCCATCATTTCCGTGTGACTGTTGTACACGGCATCCGCCACCTGCACCAAAAAACCAATGCCCCTGCGCCCCAGGTAAACCAGCGCTATTCCCAGCAGGATCATCAGCTCCAGCCAGATGTGGTCGATGGCATTCAAATGATAGGTCCTCTCTCCCTCCTCGTCATAGTCCACACCGGCATCCGCGGTCAGATAGATCCCAATGCCGATCCACAACAGGATCATAACGGCGATCAGAAGAATGATCTGGGCACTGTTGGGCACGATCCTTCCAAACACCGCGTGCGCGTTGTAAAGGGCATCCCCCTCCACACGGTACCCGGTGTCCACGCCGATCCAGACGCGGGCATTCTCCCGGTAGGCATAGCCGAACTCATCATTGTGCATAAATTCATAGAGATCCGCCTCCGTCAGCCCGGAGCTTCCGGTAAACTCCAGTGTGTCCGGATAATAGATCAGATATTTATGGTATTCGGAATAAAAATAATCCGCCAGCTCGTTGTCGGAGTAGGCGACCTTCTCCGTGTCGTTGGTGTAGGTGACGGTCTGGCCGTTCTCCCCGTTCTTTCGGATCACGTAGGTGATATTGCTGCAGCCCTCCCCGTACAGCCTCATTCCCTCCTGGTACTGCTGATAATGGGACGTCAGCCGGTCAATGGCAAGGATCAGGTTGTTCTGGAGCTGCAGATAATCCACCCAGTTGTCCGCGTAGGAGGACAGCTGCTGCACACCCTCCACCGTGTCATAACGGCAGATCAGCATGGACACATAGACCAGGAAGGTGCCGTCCTCCTCCCGGACCACATTCACCTCTCCCGCCGGAAACTGCGCCATGATGTCATAGTACACCATGTCCTCCAGCTGTTCCTGAGTGTAGCTCTCATAGACCTTCTGGAAATCCTCGTCGTTCTGCTCCTCATCCTCCTGCTCTCCGTCCCCCTGCTTTGTCTCTCCTCCCTCTTCCTCCGCCAGGCCGGTAAAGTAGAGCTCACCGTTTTCATCCAGCGCAAAATTCTCCGGTCCGGTGACCGGGCCGAAGTAATTGACAAAGTCGGAGATGCCAAAGGAACGGTTATTGTACTCCAGCCCCGACTTTCCCCAGTTGATCAGATCGTCCAGCTCATAGACCGCCGTCGCCGGACAGGCGTTGGACGGGTCGATCCCGGCCGCGTATTCCGTCACGTCGATGCGCTTGTCCGGGCGGAACATCCCCTTGGACTCCATCTCCTCCCGGAACACGGCAAGCTGAAGGATGTCGGACACGGAGGTATACAGGATATCGTGAAAGACCTGCGTGTCCTCAAAAAGCGTCCGGGTGCCCAGGGGATCGAAGGTGTAGGTATGCGCCTCCTCATTGATGGAGCTCAGACTGACATGGGAATTGAACAGGGTGGCCGCCACCGAGATCAGGATCGCCCCGGCGATCAAATGTTCCAGCAATTCCAGACCAAATCGTTTTAAAGATGACAGATTCATGCTTCTTCCCTCCTGCCCGCTTCGCTTACTGCTCTCTGACGCCCCTCAGTGTCCGTCGATCTTGTACCCAACGCCCCATACGACCTTCAAATACCGGGGTTCCTTGGGATTGATCTCAATCTTTTCCCGAATGTGGCGGATGTGTACCGCCACCGTATTGTCCGCTCCAATGGCATCCTCGTTCCAGATGCTCTCATAGATCTGATTGATGGAAAACACCCTCCCCTGGTTCTTCATAAGAAGCAAAAGGATATTGTACTCGATGGGCGTCATCTTCACCTGCTCTCCATCCACAAACACCTGCTTGGTGTCGTCGTTCAGCACCAGGCCCCCCACCTGATAGACGGCCTTGCTCTCCGGATTCAGGCTTCCCAGGGAAGTGTACCTGCGAAGATTGGACTTGACTCTGGCTGCCAGCTCCAGCGGATTGAACGGCTTCGTGACATAGTCGTCCGCACCGATGTTGAGCCCCAGGATCTTGTCCGTGTCCTCGGACTTTGCCGACAGAATGATGATCGGTATGCTGCTGGTCTCCCGGATCTTCAGCGTGGCGCGGATCCCGTCCAGCTTGGGCATCATCACATCCATGATCAGCAGGTGGATCTCCTCCCGTTCCAGGATCTCCAGCGCCTGCTCCCCGTCGTATGCCTTAAAAATATGGTACCCGTCCTGGCTCAGATAGATCTCGATCGCGTCCACGATCTCCCTGTCGTCATCGCATACCAATATGTTCGCCATCGTCCCGCAACCTCCTTTACTTTCCTTATTACTCTTACTGCTCCTGCTTTCCTTGCTTTTCTTGCTTTTCTTGCTTCCCTTACTTCTCTTGCTTTCCTACTTTTCTGCTTCTGTTGCTTCCCTACTTCTCTTACTTTCCTACTTTTCTGCTTCCCTACTTCTCTGCTTCTCTGTTTTTCATAAAGAAAGTCCCTTTTCGGAAAAGTGTCCCTACTAGCTGCAATTCTGAAAAGAGACCTGTGTTGCTATTTAGTTGTGATTATAAATACTGTTCGTTCGACAAATAGTAATTTTTACTCAGAACATCCGCTATTGGAATCAAAGCTCAAATTGATTTTTTATCATCTGCGCAACAACATCAGGCGCAAGGTTTGTGTTGTCAATCTTCATGTAATTTTCAAA
>CANPWJ010000228.1 GCA_947584035.1 uncultured Acetatifactor sp.
CGCCTATGAGATTACTGCTGGCAGAGGATGAGGAGGAACTGTCCAAAGCCCTTGTGACGGTCCTGAAACACAACCATTACTCCGTGGACGCTGTCGGCAACGGGCAGGACGCCCTGGATTACCTGGAGACCGGCATTTACGACGGCGCCATCCTGGATATTATGATGCCCCGGATGGACGGCCTCACCGTGCTGAAGCGGGTGCGCGCCTCCGGCAGCACCCTCCCGATCCTACTGCTGACCGCCCGTTCGGAGGTGGACGACCGGGTCAACGGGCTGGACAGCGGGGCCGATGATTATCTGACAAAGCCCTTTTCCATGAAGGAGCTTCTGGCCCGGATCCGGGCCATGACCAGACGGCAGAGCGGGACGACCGGCACGGCCCTGACCTTCGGAAATATTTCCCTGGACCGCAGCACCTATCAGCTCTCCGGCCCGAAAGAGTCCCTGCGTCTCTCCGGAAAGGAATTTCAAATGCTGGAAATGCTCCTGTCAAACCCGGGCCAGATCATCTCCGCGGAACAGTTTCTGGACAAGATCTGGGGGTTTGACAGCGAAGCGGAGAGCAGCGTCGTCTGGGTTTATCTCTCTTATCTGCGCAAAAAGCTGGCCGCCCTGGACGCCAATGTGGTCATCCGGGCCACCCGCGGCGTGGGATATTCCGTGGAGGTGCAGGATGTTTAAAAAATTGCGATATCAGTTTATTGCCATCGCCATGGGTTCCATGGCCGCCGTGCTGATCCTGATGATCGGCGGCATCAATCTGGCCAATTATATTCACGTTGACCGCGCCACGGATCTGCGTCTGGATATTTTGTCCGACAACGGCGGACGTTTCCCGCGGCCGGACCGTCTGCCGAATACGCCGGGTATGCGGGATCTGTCCGCCGAGCTTCCCTTTGAGACCCGCTTTTTTACCGTAGCGCTGCGGTCCGACGACGGCACCGTTGTGTCCATAGACACCGGAAAGATCGCCGCGGTCACCACCCGGGAGGCCGCCGATTACGCCGGTTCCCTCTGGCTCTCCCACCGCCTGGAGGGCTACCTGGACGATTACAAGTACCGCGCCGTCTCTTTTGCCGACAGTGCCGGGGAGGAGCAGACCCTGTATATCTTTCTGGACTGCCGCAGGGAATTGTCCTCCTTCCGCTCCTTCCTGTTTATCAGTGTATCCGCCAGTCTGCTGGGGATGCTGTCCGTCTTTTTGCTGGTGGTCTTTTTTTCCAGACGTCTGGTGCGTCCCATGGCGGAAAGCTATGCGAAGCAGAAGCGCTTCATCACGGACGCACGCCATGAGCTGAAAACGCCGCTGACCATTATCGACGCCAACACGGAGGTGCTGGAGATGACCACAGGGGAAAATGAGTGGACCGTCAGCATCCATCATCAGATCGAACGGCTGAGCTCTCTGATCCAAAAGCTGATCTTTCTCTCCCGCATGGAGGAGAGCGGTGCCCAGACCATGACGATGTTGGACTTCTCCCTGAGCGACGCGGTGGAGGAGACCGCGAGGCCCTTTGAGGCGGTCGCCGCGGCCCAGGGTAAGACCCTCACCCTGGAGATCGCGCCGGAGATCTCCTGTCACGGCGACGAGGCATCCCTTCGACAGCTGGTATCCCTTCTCCTGGACAATGCCGTAAAGTATTCCTCCGAGAAGGGCAGCATCCGCCTGACGCTGCAGACAAACGGCAAAAGCCGGGTGCTGACGGTCTGGAACACGGCGGAGGGCTTGGCCCCGGGCCGGCAGGACCTGCTGTTTGAGCGGTTCTATCGGGCGGACGGCTCCCGAAATTCTTCCACCGGAGGATACGGGATCGGCCTTTCCGTGGCGCAGGCCATCGTCAGCGCCCATCGGGGAAAGATCACCGCCAAAAGCGCGGACGGTCAGTCGATCCTGTTCACGGTTACTCTGTACTCCTGATTTTTTTCTCTTTTTTCTTTTCTTTAAAGTTCCTTTAAGGTTCGTCTGATAGACTGCACTTCAGAAGCCCGGTATCCGGGGAAATACCCCGGTGCCTGGAAAGGGTGGCTTTCTGAAAGGATGGTTTCTGAAATGGATCAAATGATTTTTAAGCGCTATGAGATCAAATACCTGCTCAACCGGGAGCAATATGCACGGATCCGGCAGGGCATGGCGGAGCAGATGACTGCGGATGAACACGGAAGAAGCACGATCTGCAGCCTTTACTTTGACACCCCGGATTTCCGCATGGTACGCCGCTCCCTGGAGCATCCGGTATACAAGGAAAAGCTCCGTCTGCGCAGCTATGGGACGGCGGATGAGGACAGCCAGGTGTTTGTGGAGCTGAAAAAAAAGTACGACTCCGTGGTCTATAAGCGGCGGGTGGGAATGCGCTTCCGCGAGGCAGAGGAATATCTCCTGCAGGGCAGACATTCCCTGGACACACAGATCACTCGAGAGATCGACTATACCCTGAAGCGCTGTGCCGGCATCCGCCCGGCAGTCCTTCTCTCTTACGAGCGGGAGGCTTATTACGGCCGGGACGATCGGGAGTTCCGCGTCACCTTCGACCGCAGCATCCTCTTCCGGGATCACGATCTGACTCTGCGGGGGGATATCTACGGGACCCCGCTTCTCGGGGAGGGGCAGATCCTCATGGAGGTCAAAACTGCCGACGCAATCCCCCTCTGGTTCGTGAGATTGCTGACCGGGAACCGGCTCTACAAGACTTCGTTTTCCAAGTACGGAAGCGCCTATGAGGCGATCTTTCGAAAGCTCCAGTCGGAAAGGCCGGAAATGGGGAGCAGTCTCTCCCTGGCCGGCTAGACCAGAAACAAAAGGCAGCCAATTTATTTTTATCAGGAGGTTTTCTCATCATGCAAACGTTATTTGAAGGAATTTTTGACAAAAGTGTCACTTCTTCCATAGAAATCTTGGACTTTTTGTTATGCGTAGGCGTATCGCTGCTGATCGGCCTTTTCCTCTCTCTGGTGCACGGCTTCCGCAGCGCAGAGAGCAAAAGCTTTCTGGTGACGCTGGCCCTGCTGCCGGCGATCGTCTGTGTAGTCATTATGATGGTGAACGGCAACGTGGGAGCCGGGGTGGCGGTAGCCGGGGCGTTCAGCCTGGTGCGCTTCCGCTCCGCTCCCGGGACGGCCAAGGAGATCAGCTCCATCTTTTTGTCCATGGGCGCCGGCCTGATCACCGGAATGGGGTACCTGGGGTACGCCGTACTGTTCACTCTGATCCTGGGGTGCGCCATGCTGCTTCTGAACAACTCCTGCTTTGGCAGCAGCAAAAACCACGCCCTGCAAAAGACCCTGCACATCACGATCCCGGAAGATCTCAATTACACCGAGGTATTCGACGATCTCTTTGAGCGCTTCACCTCCCGGCACGAAATACTTTCCGTAAAGACCACCAACATGGGAAGCCTCTACAAGCTGCACTATGACGTCACGCTGAAGGCCAACGTATCGGAGAAGGAATTTATCGACGAGCTCCGCTGCCGGAACGGCAATCTGGAGATCAACATGGCAAAACAGGGGGTGAACGGCTATGAACTGTAAAAGAATAAAACGGGCTCTGGGCGTCTCCTGCCTTGCCGCCGCTCTGGCGGCCGGCGGGCTGACGGGATGCGGCTCCTCCGGGCAGACGACATCTCTGTCGGAAACATCGGCCGCGGTGGTTTCCCAGACGGAGCTTGACGCGGAGGAGATGTTTTCCGACCGGGACAAAGAGACCGGTTATGATGAGAGCTCTGCCGTGGCCATTACGCTGGCGGACGGTTCCTCTCTCTGCGATTCCAAAGCCGTAGAGATTTCCGACAACACCGTCACCATTACCGAGGAGGGCACTTACCTGCTTTCCGGCAGTCTCTCCGACG
>CANPWJ010000229.1 GCA_947584035.1 uncultured Acetatifactor sp.
CAGACCCGCCGGAACGCGGAGCGGGTCGTGGTGGGGCCTCCGGCGGTAGCCCTGGATCAGCCCCGGGACCAGGAGGGGATCTCACAGGACGAAACCACACAGGACGGGAGGGTGCTGCGGCAGGTGGTGATCCCGGATCCCATCACGGTCCATCTGGGCGCCCCGGGCGCTGCGGCTTCCAATGTTACCGTCCCCTTTTCGGATTATATCAAAAACGTGGCCAGCAGCGAGATCTATCCCACCTGGCCGGAGGCGGCGTTAAAGGCAAACATCTACGCGATTATGACCTTCGCGCTGAACCGCGTATACACGGAATGGTACCGAAGCCGCGGCTATTCGTTTGACATTACGAACAGCACTGCCTACGATCAGTACTATGCTCCCGGGCATCCCGTCTATGATTCCATCAGCCGGGCGGTGGATGAGGTGCTGGGCGAATATGTCCGGAGACTGGGACAGTACGCGCCCTATTTCACTTCGTTCTGCAACGGGACTACTACCACATGTTCGGGACTGTCCCAGTGGGGCACGGTCTCCCTGGCAGACAGGGGCTATTCGCCTCTGCAGATCCTGAAACGTTATTACCCGAACGACATCGAGCTGGCGGAGACGGACATTGTCACGGGAAGCCTGTCCTCCTACCCGGGACAGCCGCTGCGCCAAGGAAGCACGGGGCTGGATGTGCAGACGATCCAGACGTATTTGAAGCGCATCCGGCGCAATTATCCCGCAATTCCCGAGATCACGGATCCGGCGGGCACATTTGGGGAGAGCACCCGCAGAGCGGTGGAGGCCTTCCAGCGGATCTTCGGCCTGGCCGCGGACGGCGTCGTGGGGAAGGCTACGTGGTACAAATTGTCCCATATCTATACTTCCGTGACCCGCCTGGCCGAGCTGGACAGCGAGGGGACTTCTCTGGGGATCGGGACGGTCCCCCCGGGAAGCGTCCTCCGCCAGGGCTCCAGAGGGCAGGACGTGGTGACGCTCCAGTATCTGCTGAACCTGATCTCCCGGTATGAGCTGAGTGTTCCGGCGCCTGCGCAGGACGGCATTTTCGGAAGCGGCACCAGGCAGTCGGTTATTGCCTACCAGCGGGCAAAGGGACTGACCTCCGACGGCATTGTGGGGCCCGGCACCTGGCGGTCTCTTTACGACACATATCTGGGCATTGAGATGAACGTGCCAACGCCGGGGCCGGATACGGGCACCGTTTCCTACACGGTCAGGCCCGGGGACAGCCTCTGGCAGATCGCCCAGCGCTACGGCACCACGGTGGAGGCCATCCGCCAGGCCAACGGCCTGACCGGGAATGCGCTGCAGGTCGGGCAGGTGCTGCAGATCCCCGTTTCCGGGAGCCCCTATGTGGAGTATACGGTCCGGGCGGGAGACACCCTGTGGGAGCTCTCCCGCAGATACGGCACCACGGTGGAGGCCATCCGCCAGGCCAACGGTCTGACCAGCAATGTGCTGCAGATCGGGCAGGTGCTTCGGATCCCGGTGGGATAAAAGCGGTCCTGGGTCCGGTGTGCGGCGCAGACAAACCCGCACGCCGGGTTTCCCGGGAGGAGGCCCGAGGAGTTTTGCGCGCGTTTACTTCATCAGTTTTGCGCGCCCAGTTGACGGAGCAGACAAAATGCATTAAAATAAAGTATTATATATTGCACGGTGGGACAGGCCGGAAAAATGCGTATCGGCCGGATGGGGTGAGAACCGTGTCCCGCCTGGGAGGAAACGCGCACGCAAGCGCAGGAATGGCAGCAAGGTGGACAGACCGGGGAATACGTTAAGGGAAGCGCTTCGGGACAAGCGGCGCATCGTGGTGAAGATCGGATCTTCTTCGCTGCAGCACGCGGAAACCGGGGATATGGATTACATACGTCTGGAAAAGCTGGTGCGGGAGCTCTGTGACATCCGCAACCAGGGGAAGGATGTGGTGCTCGTCACCTCCGGCGCCATCGCCGCGGGGAAAAAGGCGCTGCATCTGAAGGAGATCCAGGCGGATACCCAGGCGGAGGGAATGGCGGTCAAGCAGGCGTGCTCCGCGGTGGGACAGGCGCGTCTGATGATGACCTACCAGAGGCTCTTTGCGGAGTACAATCAGGTGGCCGCTCAGATCCTGATGACCAAAAATACCATTGTGGACAATCTGAACCGCTACAACGCCCACAATACGTTCACCCAGCTGCTGAAGATGGGCGTGGTACCCGTTGTGAACGAAAATGACACGGTGGCTACCTACGAGATCAACATCGGCGACAACGATACGCTCTCCGCCATCGTGGCGGCTCTGGTGGGAGCGGATCTTTTGATCCTTCTGTCCGATATCGACGGACTCTACACAGATGATCCCAGATCCAATCCGGAGGCGCGGTTTATCGAACAGGTGGACGAGCTGACCGATGAGCTGATGGAGATGGGGAAGGAGAGCACCGGCAGCGCGGTGGGGACCGGAGGCATGAATACCAAGCTGATCGCCGCCAAGATCGCCACCAGCTCCAATGTGGACATGGTGATCGCAAACAGCAGGGACATCGGCATTTTGCACCGGATCCTCGCCGGGGAGAACGAGGGAACCCTGTTTGTGGCCCACCGGGACGAGGGCTTTGACCTGCCGGACTTCGTGGCGGGGCTCCACAAGGAATGACTAAAATGACACAGGTGTCTTATTTTGGGCGGAACGGTGACAGGGAATTCGGGCAGGAGAGGAAAGACGGAGAGGAAACGGCATGGAGATGGAGGAGCGGATCCGGCGCATCAACGAGCTCTATCATAAATCGCAGACGCAGGGGCTGACGGAGGAGGAAAAAGCGGAACAGGCCGCCCTCCGCAGGGAGTACGTGGAAAACATCCGGGGAAACCTGAAAGCGCAGCTGGACAGCATCCGTGTGGAGCGGCCGGACGGGACGGTGGAACGTCTGAAGGCGTCTGTGGCAGCCGAAAAGGCGGCGCTCAGAAAGCAGGTGCTCGCCCGCAGGGCGGCGCTTTCCGGGGAGGAGCGGGAGCGGGCGTGCCTCCTGATGACGGAGCGGATTCTGGGACACCAATGGTTCTACCGTTCGGAGATCCTTCTGGGGTTTGTGAGCCATGGAAGTGAGATCGACACGCAGCCCTTGCTGGAGGAGGCGCTGCGTTTGGGCAAGCGGGTCTATGTCCCCAGAGTGGAGGGGGACGGGATGGAGTTTTATCGGATCGCGTCTTTGGAGGAGCTTTCGGAGGGGTACCGGGGGATTCGGGAACCGTCGGGAAGCACGGAGCGGTTTGACTATGAGGAGTGCAGGAGGCGCCGGGATACGGAGCGGACGCTCCTTTTGATGCCGGGGGTAGCGTTCGATCCGCACCGGAACAGGCTCGGCTTCGGCAGGGGGTTTTACGACCGTTACCTGGCGGAGCGGAAGGAGCTTCTGCTTCGCTCGATCGCGGTGGGCTTCTGCTGTCAGATGGTGGAGCAGGTGCCGGCACAGGAGTGCGACCAAAAGCCCGGCCAGGTGATCCTGGTGTAGGCGAAAAAGGCAGGGACAGACAGGAGGCCGAAGGAGAGATGACGGATCTAAACAGCATGGGGCAGAAGGCGGAAGCCGCCAAATATGAACTGCAGAGACTGACGGCGGAGAAGAAGGCACAGGTGCTGCGCCGGGCGGCGCAGGAGCTGATCCGCCGCAGGGAGGAGATCCTTTCCGCCAACGGGGAGGATCTGGTGAGCGCGGAGAAAAACGGTATGCGGCCGGGGATGGTGGACCGGCTCCGGCTGACCGGGGAGCGCGTGGCCGCCATGGCGGAGGGCCTCGAACAGATCGCGGGGCTGCCCGACTGTGTGGGGGAGGTGATG
>CANPWJ010000230.1 GCA_947584035.1 uncultured Acetatifactor sp.
TACCAGAAGCAGATTCTTCTCGGCATCCACTCTCACCACTTCAAGGTTCTGAACCGTCACCTTGACGCAGCCCATGTGGCCGGGCATTCCCTTGCCCTTAAAGACACGGCTGGGGGAAGAACATGCGCCGTTGGAGCCCTGATGACGATGGAACTTGGAACCATGCTTCATCGGCCCTCTGTGCTGGCCGTGTCTCTTGATCGCGCCCTGGAAGCCTTTGCCCTTGGAAATCGCGGAGGCATCCACCTTGTCGCCTACGGCGAAAATGTCCGCCTTGATCTCCGCGCCCAGCGCATACTCGTCCGCGTTCTCAAACTTGAACTCTCTCACATATCTCTTGGAGCTGACTCCGGCCTTTTTGAAATGCCCCTGCTCGGCCTTGTTTGCGCCGTGCCGGTGGATCACTTCCTTGCCGTCGTCCGCATATCTGTCCTTCTTGTCAACAAATCCGACCTGGACTGCGCTGTAACCGTCGTTCTCCACCGTCTTGATCTGCGTCACCACGCAGGGGCCGGCCTGAAGGACCGTTACGGGAACCAGGGTTCCGTCCTCACTAAAAACCTGCGTCATACCGACTTTTGTCGCCAAAATTGCTTTTTTCATTTTTTTACCTCCTGTCGTCTACATAGTGGACCGCGGGAAACCGCGTTCGTGTCTAGGTAGAGGTTTTACTTGTTCTTCATTTTGATGTCGATGTAAACACCGGCGGGCATCTCCAGTCTCTGCAGCGCGTCCACCGTTTTCTGGGTCGGCGCGATGATGTCGATCAGTCTCTTGTGGGTTCTCTGCTCGAACTGCTCTCTGGAGTCCTTGTACCTATGAGTCGCACGCAGGATGGTCACGACCTCCCGCTTGGTGGGAAGGGGTACCGGCCCGCTCACCTGGGAACCGTTCTTCTTGACCGTCTCGATGATCTTCTGAGCGGACGCGTCCACTAACTGGTGCTCATAAGCTTTCAGGGTGATTCTCATTACTTGACTTGCCATAAAAAAAGTCGCCTCCTTTTCGCACTTTTACTGCTTAAGTACGACAAGCGGTGACTGTACACTCTCCCGTGTGTGTCCTGCTTCGTTTCACACCACATGTTTCCGATCCGGACTCACACGTCGTTTCTGCCTTCGCGGCAGACTGTATTTTGGTACAGTGACTTGTCGTCAGTTTTCTAACTTGACATTCGCTCCACGGAAAACCTGCCTTCAGTCACCTGCAGACAGCAACCTCACGCTTCACAGCTATCATGCCACAGCAAGGAGTATTATATAGTATGCTGGTAGATTTTGCAAGAGAAATTTTTAAATTTTTTTATTTTTATGGTTTTGGGTTTTTATGGTTTTTATGATTTTATGGATTTGGGATTGTGGACTGTCCCTGCCTTCCCTAAAAAGAACCGCGGCAGCCAAACGAACCGGCTGCCGCGGGAAATGCCGTTTTTTAACCGACGGACTCAAACTCCTTTACGATCTCCTCGGAGGGTTTGGCGGTCAGCAGCGAGAATACCAGGATCGCCGCACAGCTCACCAAAAACGCGGGGAGCAGTTCATAGATGTCCCATACACCGCCCAGAGGACGCACCAGATACTTCCAGGCAAACACGACCACGCCGCCGGAGATCATACCGGCTGCCGCACCGGCAAAATTCGTCCGCTTCCAGAACAGGGAGAACAGCATGATCGGGCCGAAGGTCCCTCCGAAGCCGGCCCACGCAAAGGACACGATGGTGAACACGGAGCTGTCCGGATTCCAGGCCAGCACCACGCCGATCAGGGCGATCAAAAGCACGGTCAGGCGCGCCACCAGCATGGAGGTCTTTTGGCTCAGCTTTACATGGAAGAAATCCTGAACCAGATTCTGGGATACGCTGGATGCCGCCGTCAAAAGCTGGGAGTCGGCGGTGGACATGGTACAGGCCAGGATCCCCGCCAGCACCACGCCGGCCACGACCGCTGCCAGAAAGCCGTGCTGCGCCAGCAGATTGGAGAACTGGATCACCACCGTCTCCGACTCGGCGCTGCTCTTCAGAGCCGGGATCACTCCCGCCGCGGATGCCGCGCAGCCGATCAGGCCGATAAGGATCGCCACCGTCATGGAGATCACCACCCACACGGAAGCGATCCGTCTGGAAAACTTGATCTCCTCCTCATCGCGGACTGCCATAAAACGCAGCAGGATATGGGGCATTCCGAAATACCCAAGCCCCCATGCCGTGGTGGACAGAATCGTGAGAAAACCGTAAGGCGCCGCCGTCCCCGCAGCCGGGTCGTGGGTCTGCACCATACTGAAATAACCGGCCAGAGAATGGGCATTCTCCATAACCGCAGACCAGCCGCCCGCCACGCGGATCCCGAAGATCACGATCACGCCCAGGGCGATGGTCATCACAATGCTCTGGATCAGGTCGGTGGTAGACACCGCCAGGAAGCCGCCCAGAACCGTGTAGCCCACGATGATCAGCGCTCCCACCAGCATGGAGACATGATAATCCACACCGAACAGCGTGGAGAACAGCGTCCCCACCGCCTTAAACCCGGAGGCCGTGTAGGGAACAAAAAAGATCAGGATGACAATGGCCGCAATACACATCAAAATGTTTTTCCGGTCCCGATAACGCTTGGAGAAAAATTCCGGGATCGTGATGGCGCCGCATTTCGCGGAATACCGGCGCAGCCTCCGCGCCACGATCAGCCAGTTCAGATAGGTGCCCGCCGCCAGGCCCACTACAGTCCAGCCCACGTCCGCGATCCCCGTCAGGTACGCCAGCCCCGGCAGCCCCATCAGAAGATAGCTGCTCATGTCCGACGCCTCCGCGCTCATGGCCGCCACCAGTGGGCCCAGCTTGCGGTTCCCCAGATAGAAGCCCTCCGCGGAATTCTCGCTCTTTTTGCTGAAATAAAACCCGACGTAGATCATGCCGATCAGATACACCACGATCGCCAGGATAATACCAACCTGTGCACTCATAATTTGTTTTCCTTTCTGCCTTTCCTAGTAATTCTCCCCGTACAAAGGCATACTGTATTTTCGTCCTTATGTATACATGTATAATAGAGAGATACTAGTTAGTTTACTAAGAATAGCGGAAGAAGTCAATACAATTTTCCAAAACTTTGCCGTGATATTTTTCGCGCGCACTTGCCATTGTCCCTTTCATCTCCTATAATTAGGAAGAAAACAGATTCAGAACAAGAGAGGATTCGGATATGTGGATCGCAGACCGCTGGAAGGATTATGAAGTGATCGATACCTGTAAGGGAGAAAAACTGGAGCGCTGGGGAGAATACCTCCTTGTGAGGCCGGATCCCCAGGTCATCTGGGACACCGGCCATAAGGACCCGCGCTGGAAACAGAAGAACGGCCACTACCACCGGAGCGCCAGGGGCGGCGGGGAGTGGGAGTTTTTTCATCTGCCGGACGAGTGGACCGTCGGGTACGACCTGAGCGGCATCCGCCGTCTGACGTTTCGCCTAAAGCCGTTTCACTTTAAGCATACCGGGCTTTTCCCGGAGCAGGCCGTCAACTGGGATTGGTTCTCCCGGCTGATCCGGGACGCCGGGCGCCCGGCCGGCCAGCCCGTAAGGGTGCTGAATCTCTTTGCCTACACCGGCGGCGCCACCCTCTCCGCCGCCGCGGCCGGAGCTGCGGTGACCCACGTGGACGCCTCCAAGGGGATGGTCGCCTGGGCCAGGGAAAACGCGCTCGCCTCTCAGCTGGGAGACTGCCCCGTCCGCTGGCTGGTCGATGACTGTGTGAAATTCGTGGAGCGGGAGATCCGCCGGGGGAACCGCTACGACGGCATCATCA
>CANPWJ010000231.1 GCA_947584035.1 uncultured Acetatifactor sp.
GCCCCCGGCGATGAGCAGCTGCACCCCGGGCGAGCGCCGCTCCAGCTCCGGCGCGATGATCCTGCGAAACGTATGCTTGTAGGAGAGAGGATAATTGTTGGAGTAGCCGTCCAGACAATAAAAGCCGTGGTAGAGCGCGGCCGCCGGATCGATCCCCAGGCTGACCACACGGTACTCCTCCTTCTCTCTGCCCGTCCGCTCCCGCAGAAAGCGCTCCACCTGGGGGTAGATGTCCACCGCGTAATAATCGCGGAAGCTCATCATGCCATAGTCCGGATTCCGAAGCTTCTGCAGATTGCACTTAAAATTGCTCCCCAAAAGCACCGAGAGACTGACCGCACAGAGCGCCGCTCCCATGGGGATCCCCGCCGCAACGGCGAGGATCCTGTCCCTTCCCCCGCAGCTCCACAGCTCCGCCGCCAGCGTCAGCGCGCACGCCAGGATCAGATACCAGAGGCAGGGCGACAGCCACAGGAGTCGTTCCACCTGAAACGCGCCTGCCGCCTGAAGCCTCCGCCGTAGTTCCACCGCCGCTCCGGTCTGCCACAGGGCGGCCGCGGCGGCAAACAACAGATTCCAGAGAAGCGCCGTCCCCATGATCCGAAGCAGGGCGCGGATCCTTTGAAGCGCTTCCGGCTCCGCCTCGTTCCTGCGCCGCACTGTCCAAAGTGCCGCCAGGCCCAGCGCCGCCGCAAACAGGGCGGGCAGGAGAAAGTCCGCATGGAAGTCCCCGCTGTGCTGTCCTCCAAAAAGCAGCCCCTCCGAAAAACCGCCTAGAAAAGGCTCCGGAAACAGTTCATATTCCGCCTTGTGGGACAGGGTTTTGCCCGCGCCGCCCACGCCCATCATCTGGGCCAGCAGCCCGGCGTTTTCCAGGACATAGACCGCGGACATCCCCCCGAAATTCCAAAGCAGGATCCGAACGCCACGGTTCCGTTCCCCGCGTCCTCTCCCCCTCCAGGCGTCCCACAGGATCCACAGGAGGAGACAGCCCAGCACGCCAAAGCCCACCAGCACCAGCGACGAATGGAGCGCAAACAGAAGGGCGTAGGCAAAGCATACGCTCCGGCGTCTGCCCTCCCGCGCCTCCAGGAGCAGATACAGAAGGAGCGGCAGCCCGTACTGTGCCAGTCCATACACCGGCAGGAACGGCAGATAGGCATAGAGCACGCCCACCGCCACGCAGATGAATGGCCGTCCGCCCGCTCTGCGGGCCAGCAAGGCCATCCCCGCGTAGCCGGCTGCACTCCCCAGCACCTGCAAGAGGGCCAGCACGGCCAACGGGCTTCCGATCCGAAACAGCAGCACCGCACCCGGGGCCGGAGGAAGCAGCGCCGTCTTGGGGACTCCGCCCAGAAATTCCGGGAGCCCTCCGGCCTGAAACAGGTGCCTGGCCTGCAGCAGGTAGGCGATCATCTCCCCGTCCAGCTGGTCGTGGTACGTCACAATGGCGTCCTGTCCCAGAAGAAGATAGGGGATTCCCATCGCCAGCACCGCCAGAAGGCCGGCGGCATAAAGCCCCATATGCAGTTTTTTCCGAAACCGCACTTCCACCGCTCAGTCCTCCCAGATCGTCCGCACAGAGGCGGCAACGATCCACGCCGCCCACAGACATCCGATCACAATCGTCTCTTTATAGTCAAACAGACCGCCGCCGCGCAGGGTGTACCAGCCCGCGAGACAGAGGCCAAACGCCGCCACCGACGCAGGCGGGAAAAGGCCGTTTACAAACGGCGCCGGACGGCGAAGAAACGCCCTTCACCACAGAAACAGCTGCTGCAGCCCTGCCAGAAGCAGTCCCGGCACAAACCACCAGTTCCCATAGTGAAAATACAGCTTCGACAGCATCGGCGTATGCGCCAGCATCACATCATAATTCCGCGTGGTGTAAGAATCGTACCCCCGGCCGTCCAGCAGCGCCTCCGAGACGGCGGGCGCGAAGCCATACCCCAGCAGATCCCACATTATCTCATGCAGGATGCGTCCCCTGTGCCAGGAGAAGGTGAGCGCGGCCGTCTCCCGAAACAATTCCTCCGCCCGCTCCACGCCATAGGCTTCTTCCGCGGCTTTTCCCACAATGCGGAACAGATTGTCCGGATAAAAGGCCGTCTCCCATATCATGCCCTCATCCACAACCAGCCGCAGGTCCTGCGGCCAGTCCTGATACGTTTTGTCCGCCGTGGACCAGGAGAAACGGCTGAAAAGCGCCGCGCTGCGGCTGAGCCGCACCCTTCCGCAGGCTCCCGGCACCTGGGTCAGATTATTCATCCCCACCAGGATGCCGGCAAACGCCGCCAGAAGAATCAGGTTGTGCGCCAGCCGCAGGGCAGTCCGCCCTCGCCGGCGCACCGCCCCGTAACAGAAAGCGAGGACGACCGGCAGCGCTCCCAGATACAGGTATTCCGGCTCCAGGAGCGCTCCCGCCAGCCAAAAGACCGCGATCTTCGCCAGCTGTCTGCTGCCCGGGCACTCCCCCGCCCGGACGGTCCGCCAGAACCAGGCGATCTCCAAAAGCAGCATGGACGACACCAGCGATTCCGGCAGGACCGCCAGGTGGCACTGCATCGCCAGGGGGGAGGTCAGCAGGACCAGGCTGCCCCACAGGTTTTTCCCGCGGCCGGTGATCCCCACCGCCTGCAGAAAAGCGTGGGCGGCATAGAGGGCCGTCAAAAGCTGCAGCAGATACATCACACAGCTGCAGGGAACAAAGCACAGCTTCTCCACCCCCCGCGCAAACAGTAAAAGGACCGGGTAGAGAATACCGGTGTACTCGTCACACAGAAAATCCTTGCTGATCTTCACATACCGATAGCTGTCGCCAAACTCCTGAAAGCCGTTAAAATTGCAGAGCATCCAGAGTAGTCCCAGGACTATCTGGATGCTGAAACCGATCACACAAATTCTGCCCGCCACGGCGACCATGGCCTTCAACGCCTTCCGCATATCCGCTCTCCTATCTGCCGCTGTAAAATTCCTCCACCGCGGAACAAATATAGTCCACCTGCTCCTGTCTGAGCCCATAGTACATGGGGAGCCGCGTCAGGCGCTCGCTCTCCCGGGTGGTGTAGACATCCTCCCCGTGAAAACGGCCGAATTTCCGCCCTGCGGGAGCGGTGTGCAACGGAATATAGTGGAACACCGAATGGATGTCCCGCTCGTCCAAAAAGCGGATCAGCTCGGAGCGCTCCTCGATGTCCTTCGCCTTGATGTAAAACATGTGCGCGTTGTGGACACACCCCTCCGGAACCACCGGAAGCTCGATCCAGCCCCTGCGCGCCAGAGGCGAAAGCTTCTCATAATACCGCTTCCAGCAAGCCATCCGGGCATCGTTGATCTCATCCGCGATCTCCAGCTGGGCGTAGAGATACGCCGCGTTCATATCGCTGGGCAGATAGGAGGAACCGTGATTCACCCAGGTATACTTATCGATCTGTCCCCGGTAAAATTTGCTGCGGTTGGTTCCCTTCTCGCGGATGATCTCCGCCTCCTCGATGTCCTTTTCATCCCGGATCAGCAGCGCTCCGCCTTCGCCCATGCTGTAATTTTTGGTCTCGTGAAAGCTGAAGCACCCGAAATCCCCGATGGTCCCCAGCGCTCTGCCCTTGTAAGAGGCCAGCATCCCCTGGGCCGCGTCCTCGATCACCACCAGTCCATGCCGTTTTGCAATCTCCAGGATGGTGTCCATCTCACAGGCCACGCCCGCGTAGTGTACCGGCACGATGGCCCGCGTCCGCTCCGTAATGGCGTCCTCGATCTTCCG
>CANPWJ010000232.1 GCA_947584035.1 uncultured Acetatifactor sp.
AGTATTATACCGGCATCGAGTACGAGCCCTGGCATTTCCGCTATGTAGGCGTGGATGCCGCCACGGTGATCACGCAGCGGAATATCACACTGGAAGAATTTTGGGAGGAGTTTTGAGCTTGTCATCGAGTTATCATATCATTCAGCGGGAGGGAAGGGCCAAGCGGGCCGAACTCCGGACAGTACACGGCGTCATACAGACGCCTGTATTTATGAATGTGGGAACGGCAGCCGCCATCAAGGGCGCCGTTTCCACGCAGGATCTGGAGCAGATCGGGACCCAGGTGGAGCTCTCCAACACGTACCATCTGCATGTGCGTCCGGGGGACGAGGTCATCCGTGCGCTGGGCGGACTGCATCGGTTTATGTCCTGGGACAGGCCGATCCTGACGGATTCCGGCGGATTCCAGGTGTTTTCCCTGGCAGGGCTCAGAAAGATCCGGGAGGAGGGCGTCTCCTTCCGCTCCCATATTGACGGGCGCAGGATCTTTATGGGGCCGGAGGAGAGTATGCGGATCCAGTCCAACTTGGGCTCGACGATCGCCATGGCCTTTGACGAGTGCCCGCCCAGCAAGGCCGACCGGGGATACGTGCAGGAGTCGGTGGACCGCACGGCCAGATGGCTGGTGCGCTGTAAGCGGGAGATGGAGCGGCTGAACGGGCTGGAGGACACGGTCAATCCCGGGCAGCTTTTGTTTGGGATCAATCAGGGAGGCGTCTATGAGGACATCCGCATAGAACATGCGAAGCGCATTTCCGAGCTAGATATGGACGGCTATGCCGTGGGCGGCCTGGCGGTGGGAGAGACCCATGAGGAGATGTATCACATTCTGGACCGGGTGGTGCCGTATCTGCCGTCGGACAAGCCCACTTACCTGATGGGGGTGGGGACCCCCGCGAATATTCTGGAGGGAGTGGAGCGGGGCGTGGACTTTTTTGACTGCGTGTACCCTTCCCGGAACGGGCGTCACGGGCATTTGTATACGAACCGGGGCAGGATCAATCTGTTCAATGCCAGGTATGAGCTGGACGAGCGGCCCATCGAGGAGGGCTGCGGCTGTCCGGCCTGCCGCCGGTATTCCCGGGCCTACATCCGCCACCTGCTGAAGGCGGGAGAGATGCTGGGGATGCGCCTGTGCGTGCTCCACAATCTCTATTTTTACAACACCATGATGGCGGAGATCCGACAGGCTTTGGAGGAGGGGCGTTTTGCCTCTTACAAGAAGGCCAAGCTGGAGGGAATGGCCGGAGGGCAGAGCGGCGGCTCCGGGCAAATATGAATTTTTTGTGAAAAGCGGGGCTTTTTCAAAAAAGGACTTGCCGGGGCGGCTTTTTTTCGGTATCATTATTATTTGAGTCAAATAAATAAGCGTAAATGCGCGGAATGGAGGAACAATGGGTATCTTATTGAGCGAAATGGACGAGACGGCCGCAGCGGCTGCCGGTGCGACGACGGGGAATTTTATGATCATTATCATATATGTGGCGCTGTTTGCAGGCCTGTATTTCTTTTTGTTCCGGCCCCAGCGGAAGGAACAGAAGCGGGTTGCCGCCATGCAGGCATCGGTGGAGGCCGGCGACTATGTGCTGACCACCTCCGGCTTCTACGGCAGGATCATCGGCGTTGAGAACGACACGGTCATTGTAGAGTTCGGCAACAACCGCAACTGCCGCATCACCATGGAAAAGTCGGCGATCAGCCGTGTGCAGAAGCCCGGGGAGACCAGTGCTTCCAAGGAGAGCAAATAAGAAAAATAAGAATAATAAGAATAAGAAAATAGAGACAAAAAGGATGTGGATGTATGGAGTTGAATATTACCTGTATTCCCGGTGACGGCATCGGACCGGAGATCGTGGCGGAAGCCAAGAAGGTATTGCGGAGGGTGGCCGAGGTGTACGGTCATCAGATGCGTTTCACGGATATTCTCATGGGAGGCGCTTCCATCGATGTGCATGGGGTCCCTCTCACGGAGGAGGCCATCGCTGCCGCCAGGGCGGCGGACGCGGTGCTGATGGGATCGATCGGCGGCGACACCACCACCTCCCCCTGGTATAAGCTTCCCCCCGAGAAGCGGCCGGAGGCCGGGCTTTTGGGGATCCGAAAGGCCTTAAACCTTTTTGCAAACCTGCGCCCCGCCGTCCTCTACGACGAGCTGGCGGCGGCCTGTCCCCTGAAGGAGGAGATCAGCCGCGCCGGATTTGACATTCTGATCATGCGGGAGCTGACCGGAGGGCTCTATTTTGGGGAGAGAAGGACCTACGAGGAGAACGGTCTGCGGACCGCGGTGGACACGCTGGTCTACAATGAAAACGAGATCCGCCGGATTGCCGTCAAGGGATTTGACATCGCCAGGAAGCGCCGCAGGAAGGTGACCAGCGTGGACAAGGCCAATGTCCTGGACTCCTCCCGCCTCTGGAGAAAAGTGGTGGAGGAGGTGGCGAAGGATTACCCGGACGTCACCCTGGAGCATATGCTGGTGGACAACTGCGCCATGCAGCTGGTGCGGGATCCGGCGCAGTTTGACGTGATCCTGACGGAGAATATGTTTGGGGATATCCTGTCGGATGAGGCGAGCATGGTGACCGGTTCCATCGGGATGCTGGCCAGCGCCAGCCTAAACGACACGAAGTTCGGGCTCTATGAGCCCAGCCACGGCTCCGCCCCGGATATTGCGGGGAAGGATGTGGCCAATCCCATCGCCACTGTGTTAAGCGCGTCCATGATGCTGCGGTACAGCTTCGATCTGGACCGGGAGGCGGATGCCGTTGACGCCGCGGTAAAGCAGGTCCTGCGGGACGGCTATCGGACCGGGGACATTCTGTCCGAAGGATGCACAAAGGTCGGCTGCAGCAGGATGGGAGATCTGCTGGCGGAGAGGATCCGGTGAAGCGCCTGTGAGCAGTTCTACTGATCGATCCGACATACCATCGGTCAGACATATCATCGATCCGATATGCCATTGATTCGATATATCATGGATCCGGCATATCATGGATCCGGTATTACCGATCGATCACGATACACATAGAGAGACAGCAGGGAGGTCAAACAGAGATGAGAAGTGATTCTGTAAAGAAGGGCACCGCACAGGCGCCCCACAGAAGCCTGTTCAACGCGCTGGGTTACACAGAGGAGGAGCGGAACCGTCCGCTGATCGGCATTGTCTGCTCCTACAACGAGATCGTGCCCGGCCATATGAACCTGGACAAGATCGCCGAGGCGGTCAAGATGGGAGTGGCCATGGCGGGAGGGACCCCGGTTATGTTCCCGGCCATCGCGGTCTGCGACGGCATCGCCATGGGACATGTGGGAATGAAGTATTCCCTGGTGACCCGCGATTTGATCGCGGACAGCACGGAATGCATGGCCCTGGCCCATGGCTTCGACGGCCTGGTGTGTATTCCCAACTGTGACAAGAATGTGCCCGGCCTTCTGATGGCCGCGGCCCGCGTAAATATTCCCACGGTGTTTGTGTCCGGCGGCCCCATGCTGGCCGGCCATATCAAGGGAGAGAAGAAGAGCCTTTCCTCCATGTTTGAGGCGGTGGGCAGCGTGGCTGCCGGCACCATGACCCTGGAGGAGCTTCGGGAGTACGAGGAGAAGGTCTGCCCTACCTGCGGCTCCTGCTCCGGCATGTACACGGCCAACTCCATGAACTGCCTGACGGAGGCCATCGGCATGGGGCTTCAGGGGAATG
>CANPWJ010000233.1 GCA_947584035.1 uncultured Acetatifactor sp.
CCCATCCCCAGTGGGTGCCGGAGAGCTTCTCCTTTATCCTGCTGAAGGAGCCGCCCAACGTGCCGTTGATCTGGCAGTTTCTTCTGCTGGAGCTGGCCATAGACGGTCTGCGGCTTGCGGCGGTGAACACGCCGAACATGCTGAGCACCCCTCTCAGCGTTATGGCGGCGCTGGTGCTGGGGGAGTTTTCGGTGAACAGCGGGTGGTTCAGCTCCGAAGTCATGCTGTACATGGCCTTTGTGGCCATCGCCAATTATACCCAGGCCAACTATGAGCTTGGATACGCGCTGAAATTCATGCGGATCCTGAATCTGATCCTGACACAGCTTTTCGGGCTGTGGGGGTATGTGGCCGGGATCCTGACCGCGGTTCTGTCGGTGGCGCTGAACCGAACGGTGTCCCATGGAAGCTATCTCTATCCGCTGATTCCCTTTAACTGGAACATGCTGAAGAGCCGGCTGCTCCGGCGGAGGCTGCCCGGGGCGAAGGATCCCGCCCGGTAGGTGCTAAAAAAGGAATTTCAAAAAAGAGGGGAAAGCTTGTCCTATGGCAGGTTTTTTCCTACTATACAGGGTAGAGGAGCGAATGGAGCAAAGGAGAAAAGGTTATGGAAGATACGCAGATCATCGCCCTGTATTTTCAGCGGCAGGAAGCGGCCATTGTGGAGACGGGGAATAAATACGGGCCTTACTTGAACACGGTGGCCTACCGTATCCTGCGCAGCCCGGATGACACGGAGGAGATCGTAAACGATACCTATATGGCGGCATGGAACGCGATGCCGCCCACAAGGCCGGACAACCTGAAGCATTTCCTGTCGCGCATTACCAGGAACCTCTCCCTGGACCGGCTGGACCGCAGGAATGCACAGAAGCGGCGCGCGCTGTTTGTGGAGCTGGACGAATGTATTCCCAGCCGGGCGGACGATGTGGAAGCGATATGGGAGAGCAGGGAGATCGGCAGGGCGCTGAACCGGTTTCTGGGGACTTTGGATCCCAGGACCTGCGCCGTCTTTCTTGCAAGGTACTACTATGCCTGTTCCATCCGGGAGCTGTCGGAAAATTATGGGATGCCGGTCAGGAGGGTCAAATACCTTCTGCAAAAGACCAGGAGAGCTCTGCGTCTTTTTCTGGAAAAGGAGGGGGTTGCGTTATGAGAGAGCCGATTGGAATCAGGAGGCTGAGCAAAGCGTTTTCCTATGTGGACGATACATATCTGGATCTGGTGGAGCGGGAGAGGAATGGGGGAAATGCCCGCGGCAGGAGGGGGAAGGCCCTGCGGGGCGCGGTTTGGCCCATAGCCGCGTGTGTCTGCGTGCTGCTTTTGCCGCTGGGCGTTTTTGCCGCGCGCTGCTTCAGCCTGTGGGATCTGATCCTGCCCGGGGAAGAGGATCCCGTCCGTCTGGAAAGTATCAGCGGTTCCGACGCGGCACAGAGGGACTTATCCGGCAGGGCGGAGCTCTCTCTGTCCGGGTATATGGATCGTCCGGAGGCGCAGG
The DNA here is from genome assembly GCA_947584035.1 of uncultured Acetatifactor sp. Lineage (GTDB taxonomy): Bacteria > Bacillota > Clostridia > Lachnospirales > Lachnospiraceae > Acetatifactor. The sequence goes on from CANPWJ010000233.1 coordinate 1,499, forward strand.
CTCTGGCGGAATGGAACCGCTTTCTGGAAGCGTATGATCCCGATCACGCGATCCTGGACCGGATCGGGAACGGGCCCGTTGAAGGCCTCCGGGAGGAGTGGTCCTTTTATAACGTATACACGGAGGAGATGGGGGAGAAGCTGGATGCCATCGCGGAAAAGTACGGCCTGAAGCTTCACACGCAGCTGGATACCATCGATCCGGAGGAGCTGATGTACCGGGTGGGCGGGGAGTTCATGGACCGGGATCTTCTGACGTGGGCGTATCTGTACGAGGACGGGGGCTTCCACGTGGAGGGAGACGGAAGGCTGCAGGACGGGAAAACAGTGGAAATGCAGATCGGCCGCAGCGTCAAGGGGACCTTTAACGAGGTGACGCTCAGCGTGGAGGATGCAGAACAGTATACACAGTGGCAGTATCGGACCGTCTGCGGGGAAGTGGTCCTTCTGGCGCTGCACCAGGGTAAGGCGCTAATCCTTGCCGATTTTCCGGATTGCTTTGTGGCGGTCAACGTACTGAGCGGAAGCGAAGGGGGACTGACCGGGGAAGATCTGCAGGAGCTTGCGGATTCCATGGATTTCCGCGTCTTAAAGGAGGTCCGCATACCAGAGATGCGGGGAGACTCCGTCGTCTCTCCGGAGGAAGTGCTTCTCTCGAAGCTGTGGTACGGGGAGCTTGGAGATCTGGGCACCGGCACGCTGGCCTTCACCGTCCCCGGCGATGATCAACAGGATTACAGGCTCTGCTTCTTCGCGGACCGGGGAGAAGAGGGGGAGCCCCCGTCGTCCGACGTGAGGAGATGGAGGATCGAGGACGCCGCCTATCGCTTTCCGGATCTGCGGGAGGGGAATCTGCCCATCGGCACCTTCCAGACCTTTGACGCGTTTTGGATCGAGGATATGGACGGGGATAAGCAGGAGGATATCGTGCTGATCGGGCTCTACGGCGTGGGCCAGGAGCTGTGCCGGGATGCCCGGGTATACACGGAGCAGGGAGCGGGATATGTGCTGAATGAGGAGCTGACCGCCGCGCTGTGCGGAGCGGATCAGAGCGGCCAGGACGGATGATCCGGCGGCTGTCACAAAGTTTTTCCTTTTTCATATGATAAAGAAAGAGTAACGGTTGGAGAAAGGAAAGCTTATGCAGGACTATCTGTTTGATGAACAATGCGATAAATTTCCTATTGCCATGGCGTATGTCCCCTGGCAGCGTTTCGATAAGATGTACGATGACCTGGAGAAGGCATACCGGGCCGGAACGATCTTTCCGGAGCTGAACAAACCTTTCACGGGAAGGAGATGCGTCTAGTATGGGAAATCAGGAACAGCTGCTCCACGACATTGGTATCGTAGGATTTGTGATGATCGATCTGATGGAATATCTGGATACGCATCCCTATGACCGCAACGCCATGGAGTACTATAATCATTACGCCAGGATCAAGAACCAGATGAGCAGGGAATTTGCCCAGAAATATTATCCGCTCACAGCGGATATGGCAGAGTGCAGCAAGGAGTGGAGATGGGGCGCGGCTCCGATGCCATGGGAAGGAGCGTGCGGCTAAATGTGGAATTATGAAAAGAGACTGGAGTTTCCGGTAAACATCAAGGAGCCAAACGCGAAGCTGGCTCAGGCGATCATCTCCCAGTACGGCGGCCCCGACGGCGAGATGAGCGCCAGCATGAGATATCTGTCCCAGCGCTACTCCATGCCCTACCGTGAGGTGGCAGGAGTGCTGACGGACATCGGCACGGAGGAGCTGGCCCACCTGGAGATGGTGGCGACCATCGTGCACCAGTTGACCCGCGATCTGTCCATGGAGGAGATCGAAGCCTCCGGGCTGGATAAATACTATGTGGATCACACGCTGGGCGTATGGCCCCAGGCGGCCGGAGGCATCCCCTTCAACGCCTGTGAGTTCCAGGTGAAGGGGGACGCCATCACCGATCTGATGGAGGATATGGCGGCAGAGCAGAAGGCGCGCTCCACCTACGACAACATCCTGCGCCTGGTGAAGGAGCCCGATGTGTGCGAGCCCATCAAATTCCTGCGCGCGCGGGAGGTCGTGCACTTCCAGCGTTTCGGTGAGGCGCTGCGCATGGTGCAGGATAAGCTGAACGCCAAGAATTTCTATGCGTTCAACCCGGAGTTTGACAAGTGCGAGGACTGCGGCAATAACCGCAA
>CANPWJ010000234.1 GCA_947584035.1 uncultured Acetatifactor sp.
CCACCATAAACCGGTTGAAGCGCCCGTCCTCCTCCCCGGAGACCGCGCGGAGCAGATATTCCTGCACCAGGTTGCTGTCCTGGTACTCATCGATCAGGATCTCCTCAAAGTGCTGGCGGTACTCCAGCGCCACGGGGCTGGGGCGGACCTGCCCGTTCTCCCGGACAAACAGGATCTCCAGGGCATAGTGCTCCATATCGGAGAAGTCGATCACCTTCCTCTCCTGCTTCTGGGCGAGCATCCGCCTGTCAAATTCCAGAACCAGATCCACCAGCGCGGCCAGGGGCTCCGCACAGGCATTTCCCCGCCGGACCGCAAGCTCCAGCGGAGCGGCAAAGAAACGCTCCTTAATCTCCGCCACCGTCTCCTTTACCTCCGCCCTGAGCCCTTTGGCCAGCTCTCTTTTGGCGGGAGAGACACTGTCGTCCTTTCGGGAGGGCAGTCGGCCAAAAGCGACGCCGGGGAGCCTTTCCGCATACTCCTCCAGCTCTCCGCAGGACTCCAGGCGCTCTAACTGCTCCAGCTCCCGCTCCACGGTCTCCGCGTACATATAGGGGCCGTCCGGACTCTCACAGAGCGTCAGCACCCGCCGCAGCTTCTCGGCGCAGCCGGACAGCATCCGCTCCAAATGCTCCCGAAGGTACGTCCCATACCTGCTGCGGGCCATCTCCGAAACGCTCTGCGCCTCATAATCCCGCCTGCGCTCCAAAAGCCACTCCTCCGGCCAGGGAAAGCCGGACGCATAGCGGGAAAGCTCCAGGATATACCCCTCCAGAACGCTCTCCCTTCCGCCGGGACAGAAGTATTCCACGCACGCGGTGAAGCGCTCCTCGCCGGAGGCAAACGCATCCTCCAAAAGCCGCTCCAGCACTCCCTGCTGCATCAGCTTGATCTCCCCCTCGTCTGCCACCCGAAACGCCGGATCCAGCCCGATCTCGTTGAAGTGATTGCGGATCAGAAACAGGCTGAAGCTGTCGATGGTGGTGATCTGGGCGTTGTGCAGCAGGGTGGACTGCCTCTGGATGTGCTCCGACTCCGGGTGCAGACGCAGCTCCTCCAGGATCCCGTCCGCGATGCGCTCCCGCATTTCCGCCGCCGCCGCGTTGGTAAAGGTGACCACCAGCAGCCGGTCGATATCCACAGGATGACGCTCGTCACACACCAGCCGTATGATCCGCTCCGCCAGGACAGCCGTCTTGCCGCTGCCCGCCGCCGCGGATACCAGAATGTTCCGGTTATGAAGTTCAATGGCCAGCTGCTGCTCTTTGGTGAATGAAACGGGCATGACGGGCTCCTCCAGTCAGATTTCCTTCCCTATAAACGATCACACACGCCGTTTTCTGCCGCAGCGTGTGTGATCCTTGTATCCCTCTTATCGTTTGTTGACATCCTCTTCCAGCTTTCCGGCCAGACCGATCAATTCCTCCAGGATCTTCTGAATGGAACTGATGCTGCCCCGGTACTCGTTGGTAAAATTGCTTGCGTCCTTGATGGCTGTGACGATGGATACCAAATGCTCCATGATGGTATTCAGCGTAGCTTTGATCTCCGTGGCGGAGCTTCCGCTGTCATTTGCAAGCTTGCCCATCTCGGTTGCCACCACGGCGAAGCCCCGTCCGTATTCGCCGCTCCTGGCTGCCTCGATGGAAGCGTTCAGGGCCAGGATGTTGGAGCGGGAGGCGTTGCTGTTGATCTTGTTTACAACCTCCACCGCGTTGTGGACGTCCTTTTCCACCGTGTTCGTCACCTGATCCATGTTCGTCAGCAGCTGGAACAGGTTCTCGATCCCGCCTACCAGGGTGTGCAGGGAATCGCTGATCTCTCCCACCGAATTCTGGAACCGCGACGCGATCTCCGCCATCTGGTCCCGCACATCCACGGAGTAGGTGCAGGTGATGCAACCCACTACCTCCGCGCCGTCCTTGATCGGCACCAGTTCTCCCTCGAATGCCGCTCCCATGGCTTCCTTGGGCAGGTAGTTATGCTTGGGCTGTCCGGTCCGCAGCACCTCGTAGAGCGCGCCGGTGGGATCCTTGAACACTTCGCCGATCTGCACCTTGGGCTTCTCTCCCGGCGGCACGTGGAAGCCCCGCATGACTCCGTCGCTGTCCAGCACCGAGAGAAACACATCCTGTGAGTAGAGCTGCTGGATCACGGGCAGCAACTCTATCACCTGTTCCAATTTTTGATTCATGTCAACCTACCTCCCGTCTTTCTATCTCTTTCTCCTTTGTGGGATTTTTCCATCCATTCCTTTTTCTGCGAAAATCACGCTTTTATTATACAGGAAACGGGCTGGAAATTCAAGCCCCAGTCGGGGAACAGGGCCAAACGAAACCACACGCGGATCACTCCTCCCTCATCCGCCCGATGGCTTCCTCTTTTCCCAGCGGCATAAGCGGCCGGAAATCATACCCGGGGATGCCGGGGTCAAACCCGCAGACCCTCCGGTAGGCGCAGTAGGTGCACGCCCTTTCCCCGCCCTTTTCATACGGATCCAGACCGATCCTTCCGTCCAGGATCTCCCGGCCGATGCTCTGCACCTTGCGGCTCACATAATCCGATACCACCTTCAGCTCCTCCGCCGACAGCACGCCGGACCGGGCGGTGTAGGTACCGTCCTTTTTTTTCTCCACCGGGATCACATCCGACCTCTGCTCAAAGCTTCCGTCCAGGCGTTCCACGATGCCCGGTTCGCCGTTGACCACGCCGTTCATGCAGAGCTTCCCCAGGATCTGCTCCCGGATCTCCTGATCCGTCAGCTCCGTATCCGCCTCTATCGTGGGATCGTCAATGTGATAGTAGAGAAGCGCCGCGGGGACGATCTCCTTGTCCGGATGCTTCTTCGCCTCCATCTCCATCGCCGCGTTCATATAGACCACCAGCTGCAGCTGCAGACCGTAATACAACGCCGCCAGGTCAAACTGCGTGCCGCCCGACTTGTAGTCGATGACCTTGACATAGACATGACGGTCATCCTCCGCAGTGTCGATGCGGTCGATGCGCCCCCGCAGATACATGCGCTCCCCCTCCGACAGCTCCACATGGATGCTCTCCAGATCTTCCGCGAAATGGAAGGAAAGCTCATAGTCGTCCGGCGCAAAGGAGCCCTTCTGCAGCTGGCTCTTCAGGGTAAGCACCGTCCGCGTCAGGATCCGGCTCATGCGGGTGAGGGCATATTCGTTGCGGGCGCTGCTGTAGAGCACGGTCTCCCCATAGGAGGCGGCATACTCCTCCAGCGCCTCCCGCACCGCAGACGCTCCGAAATCCTCCGGGAAATCAAACCAGGTATAGCCGTTCTCCGACAGCTTCCCCGCAAAGAGCTCCAGTACCGCGTGGTACACATTTCCCAGATCCACCGCCTCAAAGCCGAATTCCTCCCGCTCCCGCAGGGTCAGGCCGTATTGCAGGAAATGACGGTACGCACAGGCCGCATAGGTTTCCAGCCGGGTGACGCTGTTCTCCAGACGCTTCCCGTACAGTGCCCCGGCAACCGCCCGAGACAGGGCGGAGCCCTGATATCGGCGGAAGGCGGCGTCCGTCAGGAGGCTGCGCTTTTCCCCTTCCCCGCACTCCCCATAGGCCCGGTAGATGGTGAAAAGCTCCCGCTCCCTGTCCCCGCTCAGACCGCCCTGGGCATACTCCCGCAGACCT
>CANPWJ010000235.1 GCA_947584035.1 uncultured Acetatifactor sp.
GGTTACCGTTCTGCAGGGAAAGCTGGACCGGGTAAACAATGTCATGCAGGAGAATGTGTCCGGGACCCGTGTGGTCAAGGCGTATGTGAAGGAGGAGCACGAGAAGCGGCGCTTCGGGGAGGCCAACGGAGAGCTGGTGGGCACTCAGCTGGACGTGCTTCTTTTATTCTCCTATATGACCCCCATTATGAATATGATCCTGAATGTGTCCGTGGTGGCGGTGATCCAGGTGGGAGCCATCCGGGTGAGGAGCGGCGGCGCCACCCCCGGGGATGTGATGGCGGCGGTCACCTACATATCGCAGATCCTGAATGCGGTCATGCGGATGACGATGATCTTCCAGACTGTCTCCAGGGGCGTGGCCTCCGGCAGACGGATCCAGGAGGTGCTCTCCTGCGAGCCCTCCATCACCGACGGAGGATTTTCGGGGGAGACGAAGGTCAGAGGGCAGGTGGAGTTTGACCACGTATCCTTCTCCTATCCCGGCGCGGGAAATGCGGAGCGGGTGATCCGGGACTTCAGTCTCACCATCCGTCCCGGGGAGACGTTTGGGATCCTGGGGGCTACCGGCTGCGGCAAGTCCACGCTGATCAGCCTGATCCCCCGGTTTTATGATGTGACGGAGGGGCGTGTCCTGGTGGACGGCGTGGATGTGAGGGACTATGACCTGAAGGCCCTGCGGGGCAGGATCGCCATCGCCCTGCAGAAGAGCGAAGTGTTTCACGCCTCCATCCGGGAGAATATCGCGTGGGGGGATCCGGAGGCTTCCGAGGAGCGGATACGGGAGGCGGCCCGGACCGCCCAGGCGTTAGAGTTTATCGACGCGAAGGAAGAAGGGCTTGACACGGTGGTGGCCCAGGGTGGGCACAGCCTGTCCGGGGGACAGAAGCAGCGGGTGGCAATCAGCCGGGCCGTGCTGAAGGACGCGGAGATCCTGATCTTTGACGATGCCACCAGCGCGCTGGATCTTAAGACGGAGGCCGGACTGTATGAGGCCCTGCGCAGGGAGCACGCGGATGCCACGAAGATCATCATCGCCCAGCGGATCGCTTCCGTGAAGGACGCGGACCGGATCGCCGTCCTGGACAACGGGCGGCTGGCGGCCTGTGGGAGCCATCAGGAGCTGATGGAGACCAGCGAGATCTACCGGGATATCTACGACTCCCAGCTTCGGGAATAGGACGGCGGTCCCATGGGACACGGCGCGGATGAACAGGTCAAACAGACAGGACAGGAGAGTGGCACAGGATGGCGGAGACGAGAGAGCAGTCCCTGAGTAATTATAAGATTCCCGGCGTGCGCGGGCCGCGGGAGCGAAACGTGGAGAAGCCCCGGGAGGGCGGAAAGACCCTGCGGCGCCTGGTGGGCTATTTCGCAGACGAGCGGCGGGTGGTGTGTTTCCTGCTGGCGGTGGTCTTTGTGGTAGTGGTGGCGTCCGTCTATGCGCCCAGACTCCAGAGTGATGCCATCGACCGCATCACGGAGGGGAGCTTTGGGCGTCTGCCCGGGATCCTCTGCGTCATGCTGGCGGTGTACGGGGTGCAGAGCCTGGGGACCTTCCTGCAGAGCAGGGAGAGCGCCGTCTTAAGCCAGCGCGTGGTGCGGCGGATGCGGGAGGATCTGTTCGACTGTGTGGTGAACCTGCCGGTCCGGTACATCGACAGTCATTCCCACGGCGATATTATGAGCCGTATGACCAATGATGTGGAGAATATTTCCAACACGGTATCCCAGTCCCTGAGCTCTCTCTTTTCCGGGGTGCTGACGGTGATCGGCACGGTGGCCATGATGCTCTGGCTCTGCCCGCCTCTGGCGGCGCTGTCCTGCGCCACGGTGATCCTGACGCTCGTCATCACCAAATTCCTGTCCAAAGCCATGCGCTCCTTCTATCGGAGGCGGCAGGTCTATCTGGGGGAGCTGAACGGCACGGTGGAGGAGATGGTGAGCGGCTACAAGACGGTGGTGGCCTACGACCGCCAGGAGGCGGTGATGGAGGAATTCAACCAGACCTCCGACAAGCTGACCCGGGTGGGCATTGTGGCGGAGATCCTGGGAAGCTCCATGGGGCCTCTGATGAACGTGGTCAACAATGTGGGGTTTGTGATCATCGCGGCCTTTGGGGGCTATTTCGCGGTGAACGGCGTGATTTCCGTCGGCGTGATCTCCGCCTTTATCGTCTATGCCAAGCAGTTTGGCCGTCCCATCGATGAGATCGCCAATATCTACGGGCAGATCCAGACGGCCATCGCCGGAGCGGAGCGCGTCTTTGCGCTGATGGATCAGCCGCCGGAGGACAAGAGCGGCACGGAGAGGATGGATCAGGCCCGGGGCGTCATCACCTTTCGGAATGTGAATTTTTCCTATGTCCCCGGGCAGCAGGTGCTGCACGACTTTCACCTGGAGATCCGGGCGGGCCACAAGATCGCCCTGGTGGGCGCCACCGGGAGCGGCAAGACCACGGTGGTCAACCTGCTCATGCGCTTCTATGACGTGGACAGCGGGGAGATCCTGATCGACGGCGTGAATATCCGGGACATCGACTGCCGCTCCCTGCGGCAGAATACGGCGATCGTGCTGCAGGATACAGTGCTTTTCGCGGATACGGTGCGGGGGAATCTGAAATATTCCAGGCAGGACGCCACGGATGGGGAGATGGAGGAGGCCGCCCGAAGGAGCAACTGTCACGATATGATCCTGCGCCTGAAGGACGGGTATGACACGGTGCTCTCCGGAGCCGGGTACAATCTGTCCCAGGGGCAGAGGCAGCTTCTGTCCATCGCCAGGGCGTTCCTGGCGCAGCCCAAGATCCTGATCCTGGACGAGGCCACCTCCAGCGTGGACACCCGGACGGAAAAACGGATCCAGGATGCCATGGTGAAGCTGATGGAGAACCGGACCAGCCTGATCATCGCCCACCGCCTGTCCACCATCCGGGACGCGGACCTGATCGTGGTCATGGATCAGGGGAGGATCATCGAGACGGGCAATCACGCGGAGCTGCTGGAGCAGAAGGGCAGATATTACGAGCTGTATATGACACAGTTTGCGGGCAATACGATCTGATCGTTGGAGGCAGTATGATCATCAGGAACGGAATCGTCTTTGGGGAGGACCTGCGGTTTCAGAAGCGGGATCTCTATATCGGACAGGGCAGGATCGTGGCGGAGGAAGCGCAGGCGGACGGAGCGGAGGTGGACGCGGAGGGGCTCTACGTGATCCCGGGGCTTGTGGATGTACACTGTCACGGCGCCGTGGGGCATGATTTTTCGGACGGGGATCCGGAGGGGCTTCGGGCGATCCTGGCCTATCAGTATGAGCACGGGATCACCACCTGCTGTCCCACCTCCATGACCCTGCCCAGGGAGCGGATCCTGCGCGCCATGGAGAGTGCCGCGCCGTCTGTGGAGCAGAGACGAACGGCCCGGATCGGGGGCGTCCATCTGGAGGGGCCGTTTCTGTCGCCCGCCCGCAGCGGGGCCCATCGCAGGGAGGATCTCTGTCTGCCGGACGTATCCTTTCTGCGGGAATGTGACCGGGCGTGTAAAGGGAGGGTAAGGCTGGTGACGGCAGCTCCCGACCTGCCCGGGGTGTTGGAGTGGATCCGGGCGCTGCGGGAGGAATACGGGGG
>CANPWJ010000236.1 GCA_947584035.1 uncultured Acetatifactor sp.
GACGGAAAGGTTCGTCTGCGGGACGGAAGAACCGGAGAATATTTTGACAGCCCTGTCACCATTGGGCATATGCACTATCTGAAGCTGCACCATCTGGTGGACGATAAGATCCATGCGCGTTCCACCGGACCGTACTCCCTGGTGACCCAGCAGCCTCTGGGCGGCAAGGCGCAGTTCGGCGGACAGCGTTTCGGTGAGATGGAGGTGTGGGCGCTGGAGGCATATGGCGCTTCCTACACGCTGCAGGAGATCCTGACGGTGAAGTCCGACGATATCGTGGGACGTGTAAAGACCTACGAGGCGATCATCAAGGGAGACAATATTCCGGATCCCGGGATCCCGGAGTCCTTCAAGGTGCTCTTGAAGGAGCTGCAGGCACTTGGATTGGACGTGCGGGTGCTGCGTGAGGACAACACCGAGGTGGAGCTGAAGGAAAACATTGATTACGGTGACACTGATTATCGCTACGAGATCGAGGGTGACCGCAAGTACGACGACCAGATGGATGGCGGTTCTTTAGGCAGGATGGGTTATCAGGCACAGGAGTTCGAGGAGAGCGGCGAGCTGGTGAGCGTGGAGGACGACCTGGAGGATGCCGACGACTTTGCCGATGATTTCGAGGCTGGCCTGGACGACGGTTTTGATGACGGCGAAGAATTTTGACCCAGATCGGTTCAATGGATAGACGAATAAATGAAAGGGAGTGCCATAAATGTCAGAAACAACAAATGAAACCTATCAGCCCATAACATTTGACGCTATCAAGATTGGATTGGCTTCACCGGAGAAGATCCGTGAGTGGTCCCATGGAGAGGTGTTGAAGCCGGAAACCATCAATTATAGAACCCTGAAGCCGGAGCGGGACGGGCTGTTCTGCGAGCGGATTTTCGGGCCCAGCAAGGACTGGGAATGTCATTGCGGAAAGTATAAGAAGATCCGCTATAAGGGTGTGGTCTGCGACCGGTGCGGCGTGGAGGTTACCAAGTCCAGCGTCCGCAGGGAGCGTATGGGGCACATCGAGCTGGCTGCGCCGGTATCCCATATCTGGTATTTTAAGGGGATTCCCAGCCGTATGGGGCTGATTCTGGATCTGTCCCCCAGAGTGCTGGAGAAGGTGTTGTATTTTGCTTCCTATATTGTGCTGGATCCTGCGGACTCCAATCTGGAATATAAGCAGATCCTGTCCGAGAAGGAGTACCAGGATGCCCGGGAGGCTTACGGGAACAAGTTCCGCGTGGGCATGGGCGCCGAGGCTGTGAAGGAGCTTCTCCAGGCCATCGACCTGGACCGGGAGGCGGCGGAGCTGAAGGAGGAGCTGCAGGCTTCCTCCGGCCAGAAGCGCGCCCGGATCATCAAGAGACTGGATGTGGTGGAGGCGTTCCATGAGTCCGGGAACCAGCCGGAATGGATGATCCTGGATGTGCTTCCTGTGATCCCGCCCGATCTGCGGGCCATGGTGCAGCTGGACGGCGGCCGTTTCGCCACCTCTGACCTGAACGATCTGTACCGCAGGATCATCAACCGGAACAATCGTCTGAAGAGGCTGCTGGAGCTGGGAGCGCCCGACATTATCGTGCGCAACGAGAAGCGGATGCTGCAGGAGGCTGTGGACGCCCTGATCGACAACGGCAGAAGAGGCCGGCCGGTCACCGGGCCCGGCAACCGGCCGTTAAAGTCCCTGTCCGATATGCTGAAGGGAAAGAACGGACGCTTCCGTCAGAATCTGCTGGGCAAGCGTGTGGATTACTCCGGACGTTCCGTAATCGTGGTGGGGCCGGAGCTGAAGATCTATCAGTGCGGTCTGCCCAAGGAGATGGCGATTGAGCTGTTCAAACCCTTTGTGATGAAGGAGCTGGTTGCAAAGGGGATCAGCCAGAATATCAAAAATGCCAAGAAGCTGGTGGAACGGCTGGATACGCAGGTATGGGATATCCTGGAGGAGGTCATCAAGGAGCATCCCGTGATGCTCAACCGCGCCCCTACCCTGCACAGACTCGGGATCCAGGCGTTTGAGCCTATTCTGGTGGAAGGCAAGGCGATCAAGCTGCATCCTCTGGTGTGTACGGCGTTCAACGCGGATTTCGACGGCGACCAGATGGCCGTGCACCTTCCCCTGTCGGTGGAGGCACAGGCGGAGTGCCGGTTTATGCTGCTGTCCCCCAACAACCTGCTGAAGCCGTCTGACGGCGGACCGGTGGCGGTTCCGTCGCAGGATATGGTGCTGGGGATCTATTACCTGACCCAGGAGCGGCCCGGTGCGCTGGGAGAGGGCAAGTGCTTTAAGAATGTGAACGAGGCGATCCTGGCATATGAGAACCAGGTGATCACGCTGCACTCCCGGATCACCGTGCGCATGACCAAGCAGAACGCGGAGGGAGAGATGGTGAGCGGCAACGTGGAGTCCACGCTGGGCCGGTTCCTCTTCAATGAAATCCTGCCGCAGGATCTGGGCTTTGTAGACCGAAGCGACCCGGAGAATCTGCTGAAGCTGGAAGTGGACTTCCACGTGGGCAAGAAGGGATTAAAGCAGATCCTGGAGAAGGTCATCAACACCCACGGGGCATCCAGAACCGCGGAGGTGCTGGACGATGTGAAGGCGATCGGCTACAAGTATTCCACCAAGGCAGCCATGACCGTGTCCATCTCCGATATGACCGTGCCCGCACAGAAGGCGGATATGCTGGCGTCGGCACAGGCTACGGTGGATAAGATCGCGGCCAACTATCGGCGCGGCCTGATCACGGACGAGGAGAGATACCGCGCGGTGGTGGAGACCTGGAACGAGACCGACAAGGAGCTGACCGACGTGCTGTTGGCCGGCCTGGACAAATACAACAATATCTTTATGATGGCGGACTCCGGGGCCCGCGGTTCTAACCAGCAGATCAAGCAGCTGGCGGGTATGCGCGGACTGATGGCGGACACTACCGGCCGTACCATCGAGCTGCCCATCAAGTCCAACTTCCGTGAAGGATTGGACGTACTGGAGTACTTTATGTCCGCCCACGGCGCCCGCAAGGGTCTGTCCGACACCGCTCTGCGGACCGCAGACTCCGGTTACCTGACCCGGCGAATGGTGGATGTGTCCCAGGAGCTGATCATCCATGACATCGACTGCTCGGAGGGAAGGGACGACATCCCCGGAATGGTGGTCAAGGCTTTCATGGACGGAAAGGAGACCATCGAGAGCCTGAAGGACCGGATCACCGGAAGATTTGTCTGTGAGGATATCAAGGATCGGGACGGCAACATCCTGGTCAAGAAGAATCGGATGATCACTCCCAGCCGCGCGGCCAAAATCCTGAGCAAGGGTGTGAACGAAAAGGGCGAGCCCATCGAGGCGGTCAAGATCCGTACCATCCTGACCTGCCGTTCCAAGAACGGTATCTGCGCAAAGTGCTACGGGGCCAACATGGCCACCGGAGAAGCGGTTCAGGAGGGCGAGGCAGTAGGGATCATCGCCGCACAGTCCATCGGTGAGCCCGGTACCCAGCTGACCATGAGAACCTTCCACACCGGAGGCGTGGCCGGCGACGACATCACCCAGGGTCTGCCCCGTGTGGAGGAGCTGTTTGAGGCGAGAAAGCCGAAGGGTCTTGCCATCATCGCAGAG